>QMWY01000143.1 GCA_003661865.1 Thermoprotei archaeon | reverse complement strand
GAGTGGTGGAGGCTGCAGACCGGATGGCACCCCAAGATGATGCTCGGTGTCGAGCTCTACGGAAAGACCCTGGGGATCATAGGGCTCGGGAGGATCGGGTCTAGGGTCGCCGAGTTCGCCAAGGCCTTCGGGATGAAGGTGATATACTACGATATCAAGAGGAAGGAGGAGCTGGAGAAGAAGCTCGGTGTTGAGTATAGGGATCTCGATACGCTGCTGCAGGAGGCAGACATAGTAACTATCCACGTACCGCTGACCAAGGAGACCTACCACCTGCTCAACGAGGAGAGGCTTAGGAAGATGAAGCGCGGAGCCCTACTGATAAATACCGCTAGGGGCGCGGTCGTAGACACAGACGCCCTAGTAAAGGCGCTGAAGGAGGGATGGATCGCGGGTGCCGGGCTCGATGTCCATGAGAGCGAGCCCCTAGATCCCAACCACCCGATAACAGCGTTCAAGAACGTGGTGCTGCTGCCCCACATAGGCAGCGCGACCTACGAGACTAGGCATCGCATGGCAGAGCTCGTGGCTGAAAACCTGATAGCGTTCTACAAGGGCGAGGTGCCCCCAACCCTAGTGAACAAGGAGGTTGTGAACATCAGGAAGCCGGGGTTCGGCTAACCCGGAAGAGAGGCTTTATTAGCTAAAGCGGTTTTTAACCATTCAACCCCTAAATAAAGTTTATTACTATCTATATAATGTAGACTCTATTACGAAAATTGTATGTAGGTGCCCGCATTGAGCTTTTGGGCAGGTACCTCGAGTTCCCCGTGATCTACAAGTATCGCCATAGGCTTCGTGCTGGGGATAATAGCTGGGCTGGCGGTGGGGCCGGCATCGTTGTGATCAAGCCGCTGGGAGACCTATTCCTACGGTTCCTGAAGATGATCGTTATGCCGCTGATATTCTTCACGCTTGTGCTGGGCTCAGCAAGCATAGACCCTAAGAAGCTGGGGAAGGCTGGTGATCTCGTAATAGTGATCTACGTAATAACGTCGTTCATAGCAGCGACCATAGGTCTGTCCATAGGGCTAGCGGTGCACCCCGGAGCGGGCTTCAAGCTCCCCGGCGTCACATACAAGCCTCCAAAGCCCGTGAACTTCATACAGACGATGCTATCGTGGATACCAACCAACCCCTTCGGCGCACTTGCGGAGTTCAAGGTGATCCCGACGATAATATTTGCGCTCTTCGTAGGGATCTCCCTTGCGTACCTAAGGACCTCTAACGACGAGAGGGTTCGCGAGGCTGCGGAGACAACGTACAAGGTGTTTGACGCTCTCTCCGAGGTCATGTACAGGATCGTGAGGTTCGTCCTCGAGGTGGCGCCCTACGGAGTCTTCGCCCACATGGCCGTAGTCATCGGCAAGACCGGGGTAGCGTTATTCATCCCCTATCTCAAGCTCATAGGTTCCGAGGTGCTGGGCATCGCGCTCCAGATAGGACTGGTCTACACAGGGATCCTGCTGATAGCAGGGATAAACCCCGCCAAGTTCTTCAGGGCGGCTGTTGAGCCTATGGTCACAGCCTTTGTCACGGGAAGCAGCTCAGGGACCCTGCCCGTAACCATGAGGATCGCTGAGGAGAAGCTCGGTATTGATAGGGGTCTCTACTCCTTCACACTACCCTTAGGGGCAACCATAAACATGGACGGCACCGCGATCTACATGACGCTCGTAGCAGTGTTCGCGGCAGACATCGTTGGAAGGACCCTGAGCTTCGGGGAGCTCGTGACCGTGGCGACGGCCGCTGTTATGGCATCAGTCGGCGCTGCTGGGGCACCGAGCGCAGGGCTGATAATGCTCACCGTGACCCTGGGCTCCGTAGGCCTACCCTTCGAAGTGATACCGCTGATAGCAGGGATAGACGTTATCTTAGATATGTTGAGGACTATGAACAACGTCACCGGCGACCTAACGGTGACGACAGCCATCGCTAAGAAGTACGGTTTGATAGACTTCAGCAAGGGTGTATGGGCATCAAGCTAGGTGAAAACACTATAGATTTTTCTCCTACCTCACCACATACGGGTTCTGCACGTGACGCCTATCACTTGAGCACAGGGCGTGGGCATCATGCTTATGAAAGGTCCTACACGCTCAACGCTTATCGCGCTTAAGTGTACTCGCTGCGGGGCTACATACCCGCCTGACAAGGCAATGAATGTGTGTCCGAGGTGCGGCGGCGTCCTGTACCCGGTGTACGACCTGGAGAAGGCTAGGGAGAGCTTTACGCGTAGCGAGCTGGCTAGACGCCACTGGTCTCTCGGGATCTGGAGGTATGAGGAGCTCCTACCTGTAGGAGACTGGAGCTACGTAGTGTTCCTAGGTGAGGGATCAACGCCTCTCCTGCACGCTGCGAGGCTTGGTGAGAAGCTGGGGCTCCGCAACTTGTACATAAAGGATGAGTCCATGAACCCCACGGGCACATTCAAGGCGAGGGGTATGGCGGTGGCGGTCTCAAGGCTGTGGGAGCTAGGGGTTAGGAGGCTTGGGCTCCCATCGGCGGGTAATGCCGCAGCAGCGCTAGCCGCATACGCCTCGCGCGCAGGGGTCGAGGCGCACATATTCATCCCGCGTAGCACTCCCAAGAGCATGGTTGCCGAGGTGCGGGGGTACGGAGCCCGGCTAGAGGTCGCGGGAGAGAGCATTGCCGATGCTGCGAGGAGGCTTGACGAGGTGGCGTCGGAGCGGGGGCTATTCGTGATGACAACAATGCGTGAGCCCTACCGCGTCGAGGGTAAGAAGACCATGGGGCTCGAGATCGTTGAGCAGCTGGGGTGGAGAACCCCCGACGTGGTCGTGTACCCCACGGGCGGTGGTACGGGGCTCCTAGGTATATGGAAGGGCCTTGGCGAGCTGTCGGCCATGGGGCTCATCGAGGGGTCTATGCCCCGGATGGTTGCTGTCCAGAGCAGCGGCTGCGCCCCTGTGGTCGAAGCGTATAGGCGGGGCTCCGACCACGTTGAGCCCTGGCCTAGCCCGCATACCATAGCTGCAGGGCTAAGGGTTCCGAAGCCCTACGCAGACTACCTGATCCTAGACGTCATCAGGAGGAGTGGGGGCACGGCCATCGCGGTGGAGGACAGCGAGATCGTAGCGGCGGCTAAGGAGGTGGCGAGGTACGTGGGGGTCCTGCCGTGTCCGGAGGGTGCAGCGACTCTGGCGGCGCTTAAGAGGCTTGTCGACGAGGGGTGGGTGGATAGGGATGAGACTATAGTCCTCCTGAACACGGGTACGGGGCTCAAGTACTTAGACGTGCTGCATCTCTAGTGGAAACGCTCATTAACCTATTTTCCCAGCCTATTCCAAGGCACTAGTTATGGTAGCGGCGCCGCGGATCGTCCTAGTACTGCTGCTAGCAGCGGGCGGAGCGCTCGCCAAGGTCCTCGGGGGGTTCCTGTACGGCTCACGCGCCCTCATGGTAGACGCCCTGACATCTATAGCAAACATGCTGGCGCTTCTCGGAACCGTATACTACTACCGGCAGAGCCTAATGCCTCCCGACGAGGATCACCACTACGGGCACCACCGGCTCAGCCTCGGTGGGGTCTTCGTAACGCTTATGACGTACTCCTTCGTGGCGGGGCTCGCAGTTGCCGAGCTGCTATTCACGAGGAGCTACAGCGTCGATGTTAAGGCCCCTTTAGCGGCGGCAGTAGGTCTAGCGCTGTATAGCGGGGCTATCCTCGTCGCTAGGAGGGCGGGGCCGCAGTTCTCACCCTACAGCGTCTTCACGGTAAGCGAGCTTATTGAGGGCGCTACGGTCATAGCCGCGTCCTTTGGCGGAGCGCTCTACAGCTACGTCATAGACCTCGCAGGTGCTTACCTCGTTACGGCGTACATATTCTATGAGCTCTATGACGTTTCGCAGGACTTCATGAGGAAGATGAGCGATGTGGCCCCACCCCCGGGCTTCGTGCAGCAGGTGGTCCGTGATATAGAGTCCGTGACGCCCGGAGTCAAGGTCAAGAAGATAAGGCTCAGGTGCGTAACTCCGGGCCGCTACCAGGGTGATGTGGTTATAGGGATGGACCCCTCTAAATCCGTTGTAGAAGCCCACGTGGTTGCTCAGCGAATAGAGAGGGTGGTTAGGCATAGGTACGGGCTGGATCTGGTGATACACATAGAGCCCTTGGAGCAGTGTAGGCGGGGGCGGTAGGCGATGAGGACCCCATTAAAAATCTGATGCGTGATGAACCTCGTGAGGTCTGAGCCTAGGCGATCTGCACCTTTATCG
>QMWY01000142.1 GCA_003661865.1 Thermoprotei archaeon | reverse complement strand
TGATCTGGAGCGAGAACGGTATGTACGTAGCCTACGAGCCATCGACATGCGTCGCCAGCCAGGGAGAGACAATTGACGAAGCTTTGGAAAACCTTAGGGAGGCACTAAAGCTCTACCTAGAGGAAAGCAGAGGAGTTCCACAGTGCAAAGAAACACCATTAGAGGTGCCTAAGAAGGTCATGATCACCATGATAGCCGTTGAAACACCAGAGAGCTAGCACGGGGAGCTGTTTGCTTCAGCTGTGTAAAACATGCGATGTGTCTGTATATACACCCCCGCACACATCGCCTTCCCAGGAAGCTTTTTACACAGCTTATGTAAACCGTGCGAAGATCGTCGGATTCTCTATCCTTACCGGGGTCTGAGCCATGGTGCTCTTCTTCACCCTGCCCCCGAACAGCCTCGACTACCCGTACATCCTGATCAACGCTAACAGACCTCGCGACGGGCTGAACTACATAATGGCGCATAGGAAGGCTGTCGAGATCGTGATCATAGACGCGGGTGTGGAGATCTTCAGGAACAGAACGGTGAAGGAGTATCCGGGCGGTCCCGAGAGCTGGATAAGGCGCCTTGTTAGGCTATACGACTCTGTTAGGAGGATCGTCCCCCATGCGAAGATATACGTGACATGCCCTGACTATCCGGACGATTACCATCCTAGAAACCTGTGGCTGAGCGATAGGGAGACCAACATAGAGAGGACTATCTACAACGTTCTGAAGTGCGTCGATTGGTACGGCGATGTGAGGTGGTTGATACCGGTCCAGGGATGGAACAGGGTTCCGAGCTCTCTCCTAATCTCTCTGGAGTATCTGGAGCAACTAGGCGTGTTGAAGAGGTACGAGTATCTGGCTGTTGCGAACCTCTGCGTTGAGCCGTCTAAGCGCATAATCAAGCATGCTGTGCAGTACGTCCACCACTGGCTACATGACCACGGCTACAGCGATAAAAAGATCCATATATTCGGCGTAAAGATCTCGGTTCTCGACATCATCGCCAAGTATGCCACCAGCGTAGACAACCTAGGCTACACAAAACCAGTGTCCCAGAGGCTACACGACGTATTCCCGTGGAGTTGCAAGTCTGAGGACGAGAGGGAGCTGTTCTTCTGCGAGTACATGATTCAGCTAGCCATGAAGGGCGTGCCCATACCGATCACCGTCTTCGAGCAGTGCGTGGACCGAGTATTGCGTATGCTCGACTCCCTGGTCAGGAGGTACCCGAGCAAAAGGAACGTGATCGCAGATCTGATCAACGCTGTGCTGAGCGACCTAGGAAAAATCCTTGGATATGTAAAGTAAAAATATTTTGTTTACGCTCTGTAACCAGCCTTTATCGTTATGATGTGGAGCCCGCCGCTCAGGAACGTTATGTACGCCGGGAACGTTATTCTCGTCCCCGGTGGAACCACCTTTCCGTAGTTAACTATTCTGTGGTCACCAGGCATGATCGTGTCCACCGCGCCCGGCATGGGCCAGTCTATGTACTCCAGGATCATCATAGGCGACGGGCCGCTGGTGTACTCTATATACAGAACAGGCTCCACGCTGCACTCAAGAACCTCCATCTCTATCGTTACCCTGGCCTTCTCCCGCACACCGACGGTCGTAGGTATGTCCACCTTCGTGAACTTAACGGCGCATCCAAGCCCGTACCTGGCGCGCAACCCGGTTTCCATGCTACGCACCCGCGGGTGGCACACCTAATGCAAAAACACGTTTCTGTGTAGGCGCCCCACATGCTGGGGTCACAGCTCGCGGTAGCCAGCGTGTATCTTCAGCGTGTAGCTGCCCGGCGCCGGGAACTTTATCGTTCCTCTCACCACCAGTGGGGTGCCCGCCGGCACCGTACCAGACGTTTCCCATGAAATGCACTGGCCAGGGATGAGGGTGTGCGTCCTGCCCTCCGAATCCGTTACGGTTATGCTCGGCGCGGGCCCAGAAACGTATGTTAGCCCAACGGCTAGGATAGCCGCACCCTTCTGCAGGGTTGCCCTGATCTCGAACTCGGCAGGCTCGTTGACATAGACCTCGCTCGGGATTCTGTAGCTCTCTATAACAGCGTGGGGCTTCTCCTCTACGTACACAGTAACAGATTTAGTATCTGTCCACACCCAGGACAATGTACCACCCCAGAAACGGGATCACTACGAGGAAAAATCTAGTTTTCCGTGCATAGGAGCTACCTCCTCATGCTCAGCAGGAGAGATACCGCTAGCACCGCCCCCATGGCCAGCGCCTTCCTGAGCCTCTCCCTGGACACCGTAGGGGCTGTAGGAACCTGGGAGACCTCCGTCGTCACCTCGACCGTGTGGGTCCAGACTATCCGGGACATCTTCCCACCGAGAGGATTCTGCTCTCCAAGGCATTTAACCTGTGTTGCTAGCGCGACACATAGCCCGCCAACAGCTTAACCGTGTACGAACCGTCGATCGGGAACCTCACCCTAGCCTCGAACACAATCTCTTCCCCGCCGCTCCTCTCAACGTTGTCCGTCCACGCCTTCGGAAGACCACCCCTCTCAAGCCTGTAGACCGCCCCACCGACCTCCACCTCCATGTAGTCGGCAGAGCCGTCGACGTACTGCATACCCACAGCAGGTATACACCTACCGCTGACCACCCTAGCAACCACCCTGAATCCCTGCCACTGCCCAGCTACCGCCTCCCTAGGGAAGGACTCCTCCACTATCCTAACCGCGGTACCCCCGCCCACATTCACAGAGATGGCTCTGGAATCCGTCCAGACAGCCGACATCGAGGCCCGCCCAGGAGACAGGTCCCGTCTAAGAATAATCTAGGTTTCTGTATATCGGGGCCCCGATCTATGCATTGACCTGCTCCCTAAGCCATGCAACGTCGCTCTCAAGCCTAGCGAGCCTCTGCTTAACATCGTTCACAGACTCGTACATCTCCCTCCTGCTGTTCTTAAGCCACTGGACGTCGCTCATAATCGTCGCTATCTGCCTCTCTATCCGCTCCAAACGCTCCTCAATTCTCGAAAGCCTGGACGTGTAGAGCCTGTAGAAACCTATGACGGTGCCTATCCACGTACCCGTGGCAACGATAACGGTGAGGCTGACCGAATCCATCCTCCCACCGAGTACTGTGTGTAGGAAAACAGAATTTCAGCACAGATTCCACAGATCCCAACAGAGCCACGAGCTGGTCTATATACCCAGCAAACCCAGCAACAAAAACACCTAAACAAGCGTAGATTCACCTAAGCGGGGGCGAGATGATGCGACTAGGCGCAGGGGTTCCTAAGCGCGGTACCAGCTCGTGCCCCGTCCCCAGCTCCACGCTGTAGAGGGCGAAGCCCTTCACTACGTGCCAGTTGGTTGCTCCTCCGGTTCCCGCCCCAAACCCTACATACCCGTACGCCGTGTCGAGGGGTGAGCCCGCATCGTAGTCTATGATCTTCTCGCCGTCCAGGAACACCACTATCCTCCCAGTATCCGCCTCGACGTAGTCCACCACATCGTGCCACTCGTTATCCTCAACCTTATCGGTGTTGTAGTAGGCCAGGTGGTTATCTACCGAATCCTTTATGATCGCGACGTGCCGTTCCGATGGATCTAGGTCGTTCTTCCAACAGTCGAATTGAACTCCGTACCCCTCGCACGCGCTCCCATCTTTGTTGCAGAACCCAATTTTTCCACCTGTTGCGGGATCCGTTACCTTGTTGTGGAAGAACATGAAGACTATGCCATCCGCGCCCGTGCCTCCCCCGATCCTGTACTTAAAGCGGGCGACGAACCTCCTGATCCCGAGCGCGTTCAGGTCTATCGGGAACCACACCGCAGCTCCCTGGTCATTTACTGGCTCTGTGAGGACGAGGTACCTGTTGTCCGCATCGTAGTACGCGCTACCGTACATCTCGAGCCCTGGATCGGTCTCGAAGTCGTGGGTATACACGATCCTGACCAGCCTGGTGGGCGTCAGCAACCTCGTCGGTGTTTGGGGCATGGCGTCGCCCGGTGGATGTGTCTCGAAAAACGTTTAATCTGTTTTGTGGGGTTCGCCGGGTCTTCTCGGCGCTATCGTTGCTCTTCTTTCTCCTCCGGGCCGCGTTTCCTGAAGTAGAAGAACACGGTTGTCTGTGCGATCACTATCTCGGCGCCTATCACCTGCTCCGGCAGCCGTATCGCCCCAGCGCCGTGGAGTATCCATGTCAGCACTATGCTTCCCCACACCACCAGCGCGAACAGGTTGCGGAAGCTCCACCTCACCTGATGACCACCCCGACTATTCTTAT
>QMWY01000141.1 GCA_003661865.1 Thermoprotei archaeon | reverse complement strand
GTGGTTCTGCTGAGCTCCACCTCTACGGACTGCGCTAGTGCTGATGGGGCTGTGCCTATCGTTATGAAGGGTGCGGCAATGGCCGCTAGGATTATGGCTATTGTTAGGATCGAGGATGCTCTTACTATGGGCGCGTGCATACCTAGTATCACCTTCCTCAGCCCGTTACTCTGTAGCTGTAGGTATTTGGGGTGTGTGCCGGCCTCTGCATGCATATGCATGCAGGGGTGTGCATCTTTATATCTCAGGCGCCACCTCTCCTCTGGGAGCGGGGCGCGGCGGATGCCTAGGTCGAGGAAGCTGATCGCGGTTTCTGAGGATGTTGTTAATGAGATTGCTGCGGTTGCTAGGAGGCTGGGGATGACGACTTCGGAGCTCGTAGAGGCGATCCTGACCCAAGCGCTCGGGGTTCTCCGGGTGCGTGAGGATGTCGGTAGGGTCCTGTCAGATGCCGTCCTGTACTCGGACCTGCGCCGTGTTGGCGGGGTCCTCATCCCGCGCTCGGTCTTCTTCCACCTCATCGACAGTGTTGATGATGGGAGCTTTGAGCAGGTGCTGTCCGAGGAGGAGAGGCTCGTTAAGTGGTTCTTCACGTCGGTGAGGGTTAAGCGTGTTGAGCTGGACCATGCGGAGCTGGCCAAGCTGATCTCGATCTGGCTACCGGGGTTCATAGTGGATGTCAGGAGCAGCGGTGGTAGAACCCTAGTGGTGGTATCATCCCCCGAGATCGAGGGGGGTAGGAGGCTCGAGTTCGTTAAGCGCATAGTGGTCTCGGCGCTGGAGAGCCTAGGTGCTAAGATAGGCTCTGTGGAGACGGGGGTTGGCGTTGTATCCGTAAGTGTCGAGGGGTGGGGGTGATGGGCGAGCGCAGAAGCCTGATGGTCGATGCAGAGATAGCTGACGAGGTCAAGAGGATAGCCAAGAGGTACGGAATGACCCTCTCGGCATATATCAGGAACCTGTTCAAGGCCGTTATAGAGGTTGAGAGGAGGGGGCTCTACGCCCCATCGGTCCTTAGAAGGGGTGCCCTCATGGGAACCTTGGAGAACATGGGCTTCGTCTACGCACCTGTAGACCTTCTAAGGGATGCTGGGGCTGAGGAGCTGGGTATTAGGATCGGGAGCATCCTCAAGGGCATGGGGGTGGACCCCGAAGAGGTGCTGGAGCTGTTCGTAAAGGGGCTGAGCATGCTGAGCATGGACAGCAGGAGGTTGATGGTTATGGTACCTAGGGATGAGGGGCGTAGAGCCCTTCTGAGCTTAGTGCTCGGGGTTGCCCAGGGGCTAGGGGTGAAAACGTATAGGAAGGGGGAGATCGTGATCATAGAGCTCAGGTCCTGACAAAGTAGCTCTTCCCAAATAGCTCGTAGAGGTCTAGCGCTGATGGTGCTGTCGAGACCTCCGCCTCACTAGTATCAACGCAGCTGCTCCCTATGCATAGGGAGTCCATGGAGATCCCAAGTCTTATGTCCGGCAGATCCTGTGGGCTGCCAAGCGCGTAGCCGCTGATGGAACCGCTCTCCACGCGCCACAGCGCTAGGGTAGCTGTGTAGCTACGGGGCAGGAGGGTTATATCTAGGTGGGAGTCGTGTATCACATTGTTAAACCTCTTCACCACAGTCTCCTCTCCCCTAGGGGTGATCGTTGTGCTGGAGACGCCTACGGCCTCAGCCCCAAGCACCCTAAGGGTTGCTGGGACGAGCTCCAGCATACAGTTGACAGGTATTAAGCGCTGGGTGGTGTCGTAGATGTAGAAGAGCAGATCAACACCGTTGATGAGGTAGAACTTGTGGTAGGGAAACGCTATGACGGAGTAGTCGTATGCTACATCAGACGGCTGCCGCGGCTCCACATAGCCTGTAGCCCCGAAGAGGAACCCCACCAGTACCAAGAGTAAGTCGCTATCGCTGTTCACCGAGCCGAATATCATGGAGGGGTCTATAGTTATGTTGAGCTCTAGAGGAGCGTCGAGAGCGATCACGCTGCTCAGGTTCTCAGCTAGCAGTGGGCGTTGAACAGATGTGAACCATTCAGGGCTTAGCCCAGAGGTGTTGAGCACGATGATGCGGTCGGGTGTGTAGCTCTTAGGGTCGAAGACGTACATCACGAAGCGTATGTACTGCTTAGGGCTCCACGTACCGGAGCTCCATACGAAGCGGTAGAGCAGACGCCCGCTCCAGTAGCTATCGTATATTCTGAGGTTGAACACTGCATTGAGCTGCCGGGGCATGACGCCCATGACCACGGTAAAGGGCTTGGTATTCCTAGCGATGAGGAATGGTACCAGTAGGTAGCCCGTGACCCCGCTGTACTCCATGCGCATATCGTAGCCGTGGAGGATCGCGAAGGGGGCCCTCCTGATATCCGCCCATGCATAGGCGTTGCCGAAGATCCCCATCCACCCGTCGGGGTCAACCCCGTAGACCGCCCAGCCCCATGCCCACAGCAGCGCCTCGGCGTAGTAGATCCTGACTAGGTGGAAGAGCTGGCCCGAGCCTCCGTACGGGTATGGCCCCATCTCAACTATGCGTAGGGCGTAGCGCCTAGGAGGTGGGAGCGGGTGGTATGAGGTATCCGGGTCTACGAAGCCGTCGAACGTGTAGTCGTCGGAGATGTTGCCGCGGTACACATAGTGGTGTAGCGGCTCCTCGTTGACCCCGGGTACGGGCCCCTCGTAGAGAACCGCTGGGATGCCGTTCACAAACTGCGTAGGCTTGGCTACGTGCAGCACTGGTGAGAGCCCCGAGCCCATAAACATGGCGAGGGCCTCCCTCAGAACCTCCTCACGCACCAAGTTGATGATCTGGTCGGCGTTGACCGTGCTTGAGTTCCCGAGCCAGAACACGTTGCCCAACGCTGTCACAACGCCTATCACCTCTCCACCTCCGGCGGCCACGGTTGCGTTGCCCCATGGCGGCAGCTCAACATCTACACGCTTAGCAACTACACCACCCCCTGGAAGCCTAGTCAGCACGTAGAGCACCCTGGAGCTCCCACCCCACCCGCTCTTCACCACATAGCGATCCCCCTCTCTTAGTAGAACAAGCTTCTCGCTCCTTGCCAAACCCTTGCTGAGCACGATGGCCGTAGACTCGCGGTGGAGCTCGGCTAGGTAAACGATCCCCTGCATAGCAGCCGCTACCATGATCGTTGCGAGCACCGCCAGCGCTATCGCGGGCACGTAGTTAGAGATGCCTCGGCGCATCATCCGCATACTCCCTTCACCTCAACAACGCCCTTATCGGTTACGATGGCTGTTGGGGCGCCGCTGATCCTCAGCATAAGGAGCTGGAGGGGCTCTATAGTGGTGGTGTTGATGGAGGTGTACGGGTACCTAGTAGCGTTCAGGAGCTCGTACCTGAGCCCCTCACCCCCAGCACCTAGAACTGCTACGAGCTTCACCGGGACCCTGCCCGTGTTGAGCAGCATCAGGTCGCAGGTACTGCCATTGGACGAAGCGTACACCACTGCGAGGGAGTAGCCCATCGACTCCCTAGCATACACGAAGTCCTCTCTCAGCCCGCTTAGGGCGAGGGCGATCTGTCTAGCGATCCCCGCCGAGAACACCGCTAGGAGCCCAAGAGAGATCATCAGCAGCATTACCGAGGACACTATCTCTGAGATCCCACGAACCCCACGCATTCCGCCCCTAATCACCGCCGCCTTAAAAAGCGGGCTTTTGGAAACCCCTTTATCTCCTGTTCCCGATCCCCCTAACGGCTGGTGCGAAGGCTATGTACAGCGACAGGGTTAGGGGGGTGTACCCGGGCAGGTTCCAGCCTATGCATAAGGGGCACCTACAGGTTATCCGCTGGGCGCTGCAGAATGTTGACGAGCTGATAATAGTGATCGGCACTGCTCAGGAGAGCCATACGATAGCTAACCCCTTCACGGCGGGGGAGCGCATGGTTATGATACGTGAGGCTCTTCGGGAGAGCGGTATAGACCTATCGAGGGTCTATATAGTGCCCGTCCCCGATATACTCCTCAACGCTGTATGGGTCCACTACCTCAGGCTCTACGTACCCAGCTTCCGCTACGGAATAGCGCGGAACCCGCTGGTCGTTAGGCTGTTTAAGGAGGCAGGCTACGAGGTGCTGGTTCCACCTCCTTACGATAGGGAGAGGTACAGCTCCACAAGGATAAGGAGGCTCATGATCCAGGGCGACGATACGTGGAGGGAGCTTGTGCCGCCAGCCGTTGCTAGGGTGATAGACGAGATAGGGGGTGTGGAGAGGCTTAGGGAGGTCACGGGGCGTGACTAGCCATGGTTATAGAGATCGACGGG
>QMWY01000140.1 GCA_003661865.1 Thermoprotei archaeon | reverse complement strand
GGGGGTTGTTGTTGGGAGGAACGTGTTCCAGCACCCAAACCCCCGCGGAATGGTTAGGGCGATAGCCGCTGTTGTCCATGAGGGTAGGGAGCCCGAGGAAGCGCTGAGGTACCTCGAGTGAGTGGTGGGCTTGCCGAGCGCCGTAGACGTTGTTGCCGTTGGCCACGTCCTAGTGGACCTCAGGTTCCTAGTCGATAGGTTCCCCGGACCCGATGAGGAGGCGAGGATACTCGATGAGCGCCGCGGCGTAGGCGGCTCAGCCGCCAACGTGGCCATAGCTGTTAGGCGCCTAGGCCATTCATCAGCAGTGATCGCCAAGGTAGGGCTCGACTCCTTCGCCCGGGTCGCGGTTGACGACCTTATCAGGGAGGGGGTTGATATATCGGGGATAAGGGTCTCCCCAACCTCGCCAACGGGGTTCTCGGTTGTTGTTAGGGATAGGGGTGGTAGGATAATCATATACGGGTTCAAAGGGGCTTCGGAGGAGCTCGAGCCTAGGGAGGTTGACGAGGAGCTGATCGGGAGGGCTAGGTGCATGTACATAGCCAGCCTCAGGCCCGATACCTCCCTACACATCGCTAGGAGGGCTAGGGAGCTCGGCAAGATCGTTTCGTGGGACCCGGGTAGGGTACTGGCATCAATGGGGCTCCCCAAGCTCTCTAGGCTTCTAGAGAACGTCGATATAGTGCTCGTTAACAGGTATGAAGCCAAGGAGATGACAGGTGTCGATAGGTATGAGGAGGCGGCCAAGGTAGTAGCGGAGCACGGGCCCTGGGCAGTAGTTGTGAAGCTGGGTGCCGATGGCTGCTACGCACTTGTAAGGAACAGGGTTCTTAGGCTACCCGCCTACCCCGTAGAGAAAGTCGTGGATACCACAGGGGCTGGAGACGCGTTTGCAGCCGGGCTCCTAGTAGGGCTTGTAAGAGGCTGGAGCTTCGAAGATTCGCTTCACCACGCATCGATAGTAGCCGCACTCAAGGTGGCTAGGCTGGGCTCCCATGCAGCACCTAGAAAGGAAGAGGTTATGCAGTACGCTGAGAAGATAGGGGTCAAGCTGCCAACCACTACGTAAACACCGTGTACCCGGAGGGAGTTACATATGCGCCTGAGGGCACGGAAGGTGTGCCTAAGGGTTGACGAGGAGCTGTTAGAGGAGTTTACACAGGTTGCCCGCTTGCTAGGCATGAGCCGCAGCGAGGCTATCCGTAAAGCCATGGAGATGTTCATAGCGTCGAACAGGCCTGGCAGAGGCTCCTCCATGACCGCTAGGATGAGAGGGCTTGTCAGGAGTGGGCTATCGCTTAAAGAGCTCGAGGAGATGTACCTGAAGCCTAAATGAGGACCTTCCCTAGAAGCCTCGGTGTTTCCGAAGTCCTTCCTCGATAAACCGAGGGCCGACGAGACCTAGAGAACCCCAAGAAACGTTGGAGGGGTAAGGCCCTAGGATACGTAACCCCAATAGTTCTTGAGGAGGCGCTATTCAGGTTGATGAACGCTAAGGGGTTCCATAGCTATGTAGAGCGCATGTTTACGAGGGGTTGAGAAACAGGAATTTCAAGGTCGTAAGGAAGTGGATGTTGTACCGTAGCTTGTACCGTAGCAATGGGCGGGGGCTGCAGAATAGGGTTCGGGAAATGTAGGGCGATCCACGCCCTATGATCTGGGCTAAGAGCATGTGTTTAGCACTTGGTCTGCATTGCTTATATCTTGGTGTTGCATCTCTGCTGCGGTGCCTAGGTGTTGAGGAGGGTGGTGCTGGGGTTTGCGCTGCTGGTCGTGGCGTACTTCGTGGTCTATGCCCATAGGGTGAGCATGGGGTTCGTAGGGGACTTCCTGGGTCGGGAGCTCGGTGTTGGGGATATCGACCTGTTTAGGGGGTTGGCTTCTTCGGCCTACTTCTACGCCTATGCTGCTGCCCAGGTGCCTACGGGTGTTCTGCTCGACACCCTTGGGATCTCTATCTACGGCACGGCGGGGCTGGCTCTAACAGCCCTAGGCGGTTTCGCCCTTGCCTACGCACCCGATGTGTCTACGGTCATCATCGGCAGGGCCCTGGTGGGCTTCGGCTCGGCGGCGGTTTTCGTAGGGATCCAGAGGTTCATAGCCCTCTACCTCCCCCGTAGCCTCTCCGCAACGGCTGTTGCGGTAGCGCTGATCGCCGGTGGACTGGGGAGCATATTCGCTCAGTACCCCCTCGTAGCCCTTTCGCAGGCGCTGGGGGTTAGGGCGGCGCTGGCCCTACTAGCACTGCTGATAGCTGTACCAGCGCTGCTCACACCACTGCTCGTTAGGGATAGGCCCGGTATCCGCGGCTTCAGGGCTAGGTTCGCCAAGATCGTGCGTGGGATCCCGAGGATCGCTAGGGATAGGCACACCGCCGGGGTATTCATATCGATGTTCGTATCCTACGGAACTATCATGCTTCTACAGGCCCTGGTCCTCCGAGACCATCTGATGGATCTGGCGGGGCTGGGGATAGCTGAGGCAAGCGCCCTAACAACCCTGTTCGCCATCGGGATGATGGTTGGGCAGCCCATCGTTAGCTACCTATCCGATAGGGTGCTCCTCGCCAGGAAGCCGTTCCTCCTAGCAACCCATGTCTTCATGGCCCTCTACGCACCCTACCTGGTAACGGCGCCCCCAAGCGTAGCTGCAGCAGCGATCGCGCTATTCGCAATGGGGCTTGGGGCAGCCGGGCAGATGATCGCGATCCCCATGGCGCGGGAGCCCTGGCCCCGAGAGGTCGCTGCAACAGCCTTCGGCTTCGTAAACATAAGCCCATTCCTAGGCGCAGCCATCATGCAGAGCGCAGCGCCCTACATCTTCAGAGGCGCCGGTTCATGGAGGTGGAACTACCCGTTGGTAGCCACCTCCATAGCGATCCTCAACATCGTAGCGGCAGCTGCTGTTGCTACGCTAACCCGTGAAACCATGGGTAGGGGTGGACGGCGTTGAAATGCGTTTGTTTCCCTGGGAGACCGGGTAGGCTGCAGAGGGGTGCTCACCGATATGGCGCTCCCGATCCCTGGACTTCGCAAGTTGCAGCTTCATCAAGCATAGGGTGTTACCGCTTTAATGAGAGCTTAGGAGTGGTGCTGTGGTAATGGCAACGTTTATGCCTCTCGGCAACCCTTCATACCGGGGGCGTTATGGAGGGTACAGCGCCTAGCATTCACGAGCTTAGGTGGAACCCATTCCTAGGGCAGTGGGTGATCGTTGCGGGTCACCGCGGTAGGAGGCCGTGGAGGCCTGAGGAGAGGGAGAAGGGGTTTAGGTGCCCGTTCTGCCCCGGCTCGCCTGAGACGGAGAGGTTTGGTGATGGCTGGGACGTGATCGTGCTCCCCAACAGGTTCCCCGCGCTGAAGCCGGATGCCCCTGAGGTTGCCAGGGGTGGAGATCTCTTTAGGCGTGGTAGGGCCCTGGGCATCTGCGAGGTTGTTGTCGAGACCCCGGAGCACGAGGGTGATCTGCATACCCTAAGCCTCGAGCACATGGCTAGGGTGGTCAGGGTCTTTGCCGATGAGTATAGGAGGCTTGGCTCCCTACCCTACGTTAAGTACGTTGCCGAGTTCAGGAACAAGGGTAAGGAGATAGGTGTCTCCCTAACCCACCCCCACTCCCAGATCTACGCCATGCCCTTCATACCCCCTAGGATCGAGGCTGAGCTCGGGAACTTCAAGAGGTTCTTCGAGGAGCACGGGGAGTGCCTCCTATGCTCTGTGCTTAGGGAGGAGCTTAGGGATGGGGAAAGGGTTGTCTACAGCAACAGGCACTTCGTCGTCGTGCTCCCCTTCTTCGCCATGTGGCCCTACGAGCTACACGTCTACCCCAGGAGGCATGTGCAGAGCCTAGACCAGCTCAGCGATGATGAGGTTCTGCACCTAGCCGATGCCCTAAGGGTTGTTACCGCTACCTACAGCAGGCTGTTCGATAGGGACCTCCCCTACATAATGGTGGTGCACCAGGCCCCAACCGATGGAGGGGACTACGGGTACTACCATCTCCACGTAGAGTTCTACCAGCCGTATAGGGAGCGGGACAAGATGAAGTACGCAGCCGGGATCGAGTGGGGCTTCGGAACATTTACCTACGACGGCGTTCCCGAGGAGAAGGCGGAGGAGCTGAGGGCAGCGTGTAGGAGAGCCGTTGAGGGGCTGGACGCTGTTCTGGGAAGCTGCGGATACTAGCCGCTGGACTCCCCGGTACCACCCCTATACGCGCGTCTAAGCTCCTCAACTACAGAGCGATCCCCTGCGAGTAGCTTTCCGTACCGCAGGACCTCGTCAACTATCCTCCTCCCCTCCCTAGCCATCCTCAGGATCTCGCTC
>QMWY01000139.1 GCA_003661865.1 Thermoprotei archaeon | reverse complement strand
GTCCCGGGTTGAGCAGTAGCGAAGGCGTTGACCTAATGCATGTCGTCAGGATATGCAGGGAGCGCTGTGCAGATGCGGGGTACTCAGGGGACGCCTTTCATGAGTGTGTGAAGAGGTGTGTTGAGGAAGAGAGGCAGCGCGGTGGGTAGCGGTGGTGCTTAACGAAGCTGCAAGGGCTGTTCTCGAGAGGCTCGTGATTGGCCGGTACGTGCGTGGGGATGGGGGGAGGGTTTATGTGGACACGGTCTCGCGGATCGAGGCTCTCGTGTTGCAGGGGCACCGCGAGATACTCATGACCCCCTCGATCCACGGCGAGGATGGGTCTATCAGGATCGTTAACCCCGCTCTCAGGATAGACGGGCGCGGGGTAGGCGTAGAGTACCTCGTTCTGGTAGCGACCCTGATCAGGGACGAGCTTATGGGGATGGGAGTTGAACACTACTGGATCGTGGGTCCTGAGTCTGTAGAACTCCTCGTGCCCCCCTGTACCTCGCTGGCTAAGGGCATCGACGTGCTCAGGTATGCCGTGGCGTTTACCGAGGTGCTGATGTCTAGGCTTCGCATCAGGCTTCTGAAGGCGTCGTACGCTGCGAGGGGTAGGGTGTCCGTGAGCAACGTCACGGGTAGCGAGGAGGTTCTACACGTCCCCTACGCCTCGCGTGGTTCCGGCGGTATGTGGGTCATTGTGGAGGGCGAGGCCCTAGACTCCTTTGAGAGGAGGTGGCTTGAGGAGCCCTACGTACCCCGTAGCGTATCCCCGGCTAGGGATAGGTGCTCGGGGATCGATAGCGAGGCGCTCAAGCTTGGAGGAAGCCTCAGGAGTTCCCAGGGGAGTACGGTGTCCTCCTCTGCAAAGAGGGCTCCTAGGCTTGGCAGGTTCCAGGTTATGGCGCTGCTCCAAGCAGCGAGGTACTACGTGCTCTCCGGGGACCTGGCCAAGGCTAAGAGCTTTGGGCTCAACCGGGCGATCTTCTACGCATGGGCTAAGAACAGGGGGTACCTAGCCTCGGCGTATAGGGGGCGCGTATCCCCGGGAGGCCAGAGGGCCAAAGGGGCGGTCGTTAAGGAAGGGCTGATCGTATCGCCGCGGGGATGGTTCGCCATGGGCGATGAGGAGCAGCGGCCCGAGGACTACGACGCCACGGTGGCTAGGAGGATCGAGGAGCTGCTACCGTACGACATTGCGTGGAGGGCCGCGCTTCGGTATGTAAGCAGTTTTGACCGCGAGACCCTTCGAGATCCGCAGAGGTTCTACAAGGAGGTGTACGAGCCGGTGAGGGATAGCTTTATCGAGAGCGTGGTGCTACGTGGCGGAGCTGTTGTGCAGAGCGGGGCATCGGCAGCACCTCGGCTCGGCCGTAGGGGTCTAGGTAGGGTAGCTCATCGCGGTGTCCCAACCGTAGATGCTAGGAGGGGGAGGTCGCTAGACGAGTTCTTCAAGAGCGGTGGTTAGGCACCTCGATGACCTCCATCCCCAGCGCCCTAAGCAGCTGGGATAGCACGGGGGCGTGGTTTCCGAACGCCACGGCGAGCTTGTGTACGCGTAGCTCCTCGAGAACACGGTACAGCTCAGCGGACTCCGTAGCTAGGGTTAGTTGCGATCTGCATAGGTAAGGAACCTCAGGCCTCCCCGAGAGCACGTACCCCCTTATAACAAGGCCTCGCCTGAGCTCGGGCTCCAGGAACAGGGCCGTTACGCTCCTCCCCGGTACGAGATCGGCTGAGAGCGCCGCTCCTAGCTCAGCACCGAGGGGTCTCCTGATCGCGTAGCCGCTGCACATCGATAGGGGGGCTGAGCACCTGCTCAGGATCACCCTCCCCCCATGTACATGGGATACCCTGCCCACGAAGCTAGGCCCTTGTGCTACGGCGCGCATAACAGCCATGGATAGCCCTGCTACAGGGTCGAGCTCACACTCAACATCCACGCCTACATCGTTCATCAGCGCAGCGGCTATGCATGCGGACGTACCTATATCTTCCATGACCCTCCTGCAGGGCACGAGGATACCCCTGAGCTCGTACCGCCGTGCAATGGCCAGCAGCGCTGTGTAGAGCCTAAGCGCCGCCTCGAGGCTGCGCTGATCGACCCCTACGGTAGTAGCGCCACCCACAACCCTCTCCAGGATCTTTGTAGGCTGGCTTGACGCCGCGTACTCCTCTACGAGCTCCTCGAAGGGGATCTCGAAGAGCTCTACCCCCAGGACCTGCTCTACCCGGTGGCGGTCCGGCATGAGCCACGGGGGTACATCCGCCTCCTCCCCAAGCACTCCGAGGCGGTACCCCCGTAGGTAGCTCACCGCGCTTAGGTAGCGAACGGCTCTATCCACAACACCCGGGTCTAGATCCGCTGAGTAGAATGCCGCAATCATCTTACCGAGTGTGGCTCGCAGTGCTTGGAGAAGAGTTGAGAGTGAGGAGTAGCGGCTATGCCCTACAAACGCCATGGGCTTCCCACAGCTCCCGAGAAGCTTGAGGAGGCTTTCGCTCGCCAAACCCATAAACAGGACTAGGATCGCTGAGCACTCATTGCTCCTGCAAGACTCGATCTCGGCTCCTTGGACAAGCTCTAACCTGTCCGTCACTGTACGCAGGATCTCCTCAGCATGCTTAACGAACCTCTTATCAACGCCTGGCTGGAGCAGCATAACAGCGCACAGCCCTTTCAACGCCCATTCCCTACTACAGGAGCAGCTATCAGCGCTACGCTACTTTAAGTATGCGCGTCTTCGCGCGCCGAAAGCCTCTCCTCGATCTCGGCTACGCATCTCCTCAGTGCGCTGAGCACATCCCTCGTGCTAACCACCCAGTACTCCGCCTTCGAGAAGGAGGAGGCCATAGGCTCGAGCTCATCAACGCATCTCAGCTCTATGCCCGCCCCCCTAGCACTCCTACTTAGCAGTAGCACCACGTACCTAGCTACGTACTTATCCCCCCGACCCTTAGCTCCGCGGAGAACCAGCCTTCGGGCAAGAGCAGCGGCACGCTCGAAGACTATTCTCCAGTACCTCACCTCCTCGCGGTTCAATCCGCTACTCCGCGTAGGGGAGGTGTGGACACAGCTATATTGCTTGCATCTAGGGCGCCTAGCAGCGCCTAATACTATGCCTAGTGCAGCTGTTATGCGGTGACTGCACTCTGCAGGTCGACCTCCTCGAGAAGGCGGTTGATGAGGGGCTTAAGCTTGGCGCTGACTATGTTGAGGCGAGGTACCAGCTGAATAGGGGTAGGAGGATAGCCTATAGGAATGGCGAGCTCTTGGGCATCGAGGTTAGGGTTCGTGAGGGCGTAGGTGTTCGTGTGCTTGTTGACGGGTCCCTAGCGTTCGTTGCTGTGAGCGGCGCTGATCCCGAGAAAGTCTCTGATGCCGTGAGGAGGGCGGTTGCCCTAGCTCGTGCATCGAGGGGGCTCCTGAAGCTGAGGTACGGGATAAGCGATGAGAGACTTGGGAGGGCTAGGTACAGCGTCTATGCTAGGAAGAGGTTCGATGATGTGGATATAGAGGAGAAGTTGGAGGCTCTGAAGAGCCTCTGGAGTGCTGCACAGAGCAGCGTTAGGGAGGTGAAGGTGCCGTCACTGTTCGTGGCTTACAGCGAGGAGGAGGAGCTCAAGGCGATTGTGACCAGCGATGGTGCGCATGTAGAGTCCTCGATACCCCGGGTGTACATGTACCTCAATGCGGTTCTCGAAAGCGGTGAGAGGGGCACCCTCCAGAGGTTCATGGAGTTCGGCGGTTCCGGGGGCTTCGAGGTTTTCGAGAGCTGGGGTGTTGAGGAGAGGCTCGCTGACGAGATCCAAAGGCTTGAGAAGGTGCTGCTCCACGGTGTTGCACCGCCTAGCGAGCCTCTAGACGTTGTGCTGGGGAGCGAGGTCGTGGGGCTGATAGTGCATGAGAGCGCTGGGCACCCTATGGAGGCGGATAGGGTGTGGGGGCGCGAGGCTGCGCAGGCTGGCGAGAGCTTCGTGAAGCCCGATATGGTGGGGACCTGGCGTGTGGGGAATGAGCACGCTACCGTAATCGATGACCCCACGATACCTGGGAGCCTTGGGTTCTACCTATACGACGATGAGGGGGTTCCAGCGAGACCCCGCTACATCTACAACCGGGGCGTGCTAAACGAGATGCTTCACACACGTGTAACGGCTCGCATATACGGGGTTAAGAGCAACGCTGCTGCGCGCAGCATGGACTACGCGAGCGAGCCCATACCACGCATGGCGAACACCTACCTTGAACCCGGCGACTACCGGTTTGAAGAGCTTATAGAGGATGTGAGGCTGGGCATATACGTCAGGAGCTACATGGAGTGGAACATAGATGACGTCAGGTGGGGCCAGAGATACGTAGGCCTTGAGGCGTACATGAT
>QMWY01000138.1 GCA_003661865.1 Thermoprotei archaeon | reverse complement strand
GTGGTGAGGGAGTACGACTTCCACCCCGCGCTCAAGGCCCTTGAGAAGCGCACCGAGTTCGCCGTGGAGAAGCTGGGCCCGGCGCTGATACAGGAGCTCCGGGCGACGAGGAGCGACATATCCTCAAGCATAAACAGGCTGGTGACGCTCGTCGAGGCGATCATAACCCCGGAGCTCCGCAGGAGGGCCCCGAGGCTGGTGGAGAGCATAGAGGAGAGCGTCAGGAAGCTGGTGGGGAGGCTAAGCCCCGAGGAGCGGGAGCGGGAGCTGGCCGAGCTCGAGCGCAAGGTATCCGAGCTGGAGAAGCAAGTCTCCACCGGGGGTGAGAAGAAGTGATCCCGGTCCTCGTAACCTCCGGGAAGGGCGGTGTTGGGAAGACGACCGTGGCGGTGAACCTCGCCGCGAACCTGGCGGGGAGGGGCATCAGGGTGTCGCTCATGGACGCCGACCTCATGGCGCCGAACACCCACCTGTTCCTAGAGGTGAACAAGGAGAGGCTTAGGGAGGCCGGCAAGATGCTCCTGCCGCTGAGGGTCTCCGAGAACCTGGAGTTCATGGGGCTGGGGGTCTTCATACCTAGGGGCGTGGGCGTGGCCCTGAACTACGAGAAGACCTCGGACTTCATCACCACGCTCCTGAAGTTCGTGAAGTGGAGCGGGGACTACCTGATCATCGACGCCCCGCCCGGGGCGATAGACATCAACGTCAGGCTGTTCAAGGAGCTGAGGGGCAGGGCGAGGGCGGTGATCGTGGGGGAGCCACACCCCTTCGCCGTGGAGGACAACCTGAGGATGCTGGACCTCCTCCGCTTCTTCGACATAGAGGTGAGGGCCCTGGTGCTCAACAAGTACGGCATGTTCAGCGAGGAGCTGGCTAGGCAGGTCGTGGCCGAGTACGAGGCGTACGCCGAGAAGTACGGGTTCAGGATAGTCAAGGTGCCCTGGGACACGGAGCTGCAGACCAGGACCAAGCCCGAGCTCTTCGACGAGCTGGCCGAGGCGGTGGTGGGATGAGCGTGAGGCTGAAGCTCCTCTCCATACTCCCCAAGCTCATGGCGGTGGGGCTGAGGAGGTTCAACAGCCTGCTCAACGAGTTCCCGGAGGCGAGGACGAGGTCGATGGTGCTCAGGCTGTACGACGCCGCGGGCAACCAGGTGGCGTTCTGGCTCGGGTTCGAGGGCGACAGGCCAGTGGTGAAGGAGGTGGACCCCAGGAACCCGCCGTTCGCCACCACCGAGGTCTCGATGCACATCGACGTCTTCCTGAAGATACTCAAGGGCAGGCTGGACTTCAGGGCCGCGTACCTCTACGACCTGATAGACATAAAGAGCAACGACGGCCTGCCGAGCACCTACCACATCCTCCTCTGGTCCGCTTTCTGGGACAGGCTGGTGGAGCTCCTGAGGTGAGAGCGTGGTCGTGAAGATGCGTGGGGAGGAGGCGTGGCGCTACGACACGAGGTGCGCCCTGTGCAAGGGTGTTGTGGCGCCGGACGAGGAGGTGTTCGTGGTCGGGCAACACGTGTTCCACGGGGAGTGCCTGGAGAGGCTACTCTCCAAGAGCCCCGGGGAGTTCGAGGAGGTTCTGCGGCACATGCCCCTGGACACCCACGAGGAGCTGAGGCGGCTCTACGAGGAGAGGCGGGGGCTACCGCCCAGGGGCACCGGGCTGGAGAGGGGCACGGCTAGGCAGGGAGAGGAGAGGGGCAGGGGAAGACCGCTGACAGAGGTAGAGAGGGTACTGAGGCACAGGGAGGCTGAGAGAGGAGCTGGTGCCGAGCCCAAGCGCGCCGAGGAGAAGCTCAGAGCCCTGGAGGAGTTCAAGAACGTGTTCTGGACAATATACCACTGCGTCGATGAGGGCGACTACGAGAGGTGGAGGTACATCAGGGAGAAGGGGGTTCTCAGCGAAGCGCTGAGGAAAGCCGAGGACGTAGACAGGGCATTCGGGGTTGCACCGCCCTTCACGTTCAGAGAGCTCCTGGAGGCGCTCGCCCTCTACGCAGACGACAGGGAGTGGTGCTCAGCACTAAGCAACGCCGCCACAATCATGTGGAAGATTATCCTCCTCTACGAGGATCTGCTCAGGGGTAGGGATCCTCCCCAGGAAGGTGAGAGCCCTCCTCGCGAAGGGGTAGAGGAGAGGGTTCTCACGAGGGAGGAGCGCAGGAAGCTGTGGGGCACGGCTAGGAAGATAGTCGATGAGGCCCTTAGGGAGGCGGGGCGCAGGCACCCCAGCGAGATGCGTGTCGATGGCCTCGGGCCCGACTACACGAAGTTCCTCCTGGCGCTGAGGGAGAGGGTGCTGAAGCTCATTAAGGAGCCCAGCAGGGTGGAGCTCCGGGTCGAGACCCACGGGAGGGGCTACGGCGACACCCACGTCTTCGTAGACGGGCACTACCTCTACACCTGGCGCCCCGAGTTCGACACTATAAGGAGCAGCTTCTGGGGATGGGTACGCAGGGTCTACAACCTGCTGCGTGAGCTGGCCGAGGAGGGGCTGCTGAAGGAGGAGGTGCTCCGTGGCTCTTCCGCTTGAGGAGCTGAGGGCTAGGGTTGAGTACTGGCTCAGGAGGATACCTAGGCTGTATAGAGTGGATTGGCTCCGTAGGGAGCCGTATGTCGCTAGGATCTCGATGCACAGGGAGGTCTACGACGAGGTGGTCAGGAGGGTTAGGGAGTGGGGCGGAGAGGTACGTAGGGAGGTACCGACTAGGCCACCGATGAGGGTGATCGAGGTTGACTTCTCCAGGGCTGCACCACCACCCATGCCCCTGCCGCCCGAGGTGGAGAGGTGGGTGCTGTGGAGCAAGTTCTCCGCCGCGCTGACCGCCGCTGGGATCAGCCCGGAGGAGCACCGGGCGGAGTTCGAGAGGGTGCTGGCCGAGACCGGGGGGCTCCCCCTGGAGGAGAGGCAGAGGCGCGTCGAGGAGCTGGCGAGGAGGATAGTCTCGGCGGCTAGGCCGCCCCCGCCCGCGCCCCCGAGGGAGCTCCTAGAGAGGCTGGAGAGGATAGAGAGGGAGCTCAGGGAGCTGAGGGGGGCGGTGGCGGCTAGGAGGCCCAGGGCAGCGGAGGAGATCAGGGCGGTGGCGGAGGCGTTCTGGATGCCGGAGCCCAGGGTCGTGCTCAGGGTGGATGCGGAGGGCCACCCGTACTGGGGCCCGGACGACAGGTGCCTGGAGGTGCTGTGCAGGATACTGGACAGGTGGGCCTGCCTCTACTTCTCCTCGTGCCCGGCGTGCCGCTTTACATTGCCGGGGGGAGCGCTGAGCCCCACCGAGTTCGTTGAGCACCTCATCGGGAAGGAGAGGGCGGTGCCCCCGATCTACATAGACTGGCTCCGCAGGCTCGCCCGCGCCATCGAGGAGGCGGAGAGGAGGGGTGTGGCGCCGTGAGGAGGGTGCAGCTCGTGCTGAGGTGGCGCCCCCGCCTAGCCGTCTACGCGAGGGCGGAGCCCGTCACGGTTAGGAGGCCCACCCCGGCGCAGGCGGAGGCGAGGCTGAGGTTCGCCGAGGCCGCTAGGCTCGCCAGGGTCCTCACACCGGAGCGGGTGGCGGAGCTGGTGGGCGGGGAGGCGGTGGAGATCCAAGGGAAGAGGTGGGTGAGGCTCCCGGACGGGAGGGTTGTGCCGCCGCAGAACGCCCTTGTCAAGTGGTACATGTCTGGGTGGAGGTCCGGGCGCTCCAGGGTCTTCGAGCTGCCTAGGTGGCTGCGCGAGCTCTCTAGGGCGTGGCTCCCGGCGGTACCGGTAGAGCTAATTAGGCGTCCTGCGAGAGCTAGGTAGTGAAGGGGTGGGTGTCCCCCATGGTAATGGTCGCCCTGAACAAGGTGGTGTACGCGGTAGAAGCCGGCAGCATGAGGATCCCGGAGCACAGAGCGGCTGCCGTGCAGGTGGTTATGAAGACCCCGAAGATGTTCTGGGTCACCAAGCCCGTGATAGTCAGGAACGTGCCGGTGACCGCGGTCAGGCCCACGCCCAGGCTCGCGGAGTGGAGGTACACCTTCGCCACCGAGGCCTCGAAGTGGAGGGGGGCCACCGGTGTAGGGACCCTGAAGCAGGACAGCAGGAGCGGGAAGCACAAGGCAGGGGACACGGTGCTGGCGGTGCAGGCCAAGGCCCAGGAGGTTCTCAAGGCCGCCGCCGGCAGGCTGACCAAGCCGAGGGCAGCGACCTACGACCCGGAGACCGGGAGGTACAGGAGCTACATCAGGTACAGGATACACACCCCGGAGGAGCTGAGGAAGCTCGCCGGGCTCTAACGACCGCCTAGGGGTGCTGAGCCGTGGCCGAGGTGAAGCTCCCGGGGCCCAGCGGGCTCAGGGAGATCATAGAGAGGTACAAGTCTAAGATAGAGGGCGGTATACTGCCCCCGGACCCCGCCAGGATCGTGG
>QMWY01000137.1 GCA_003661865.1 Thermoprotei archaeon | reverse complement strand
CCCCCTAACACTGGGCGACCCGAGCACGTAGTAGTCGTCAAGCTCCTGGTAAGCCTCGGGGTCCTCCACGTAACTATCGAACCCTAGCTCCTCATCGTACCTCTGCAGGAGCATCCCCACGACCTTCTCAGCCGCCCTGACCTTCTTATGGTAGTAGACTGTTGAGAACATGAATAGGCGGGCTATGAGGACCTGATCCAACACCTCCAACGCCCTCTCATCAACCGCTACCACAGGTCCCCGGAGCTCCATGAAGTGGGTGAGCCTCCTCCAATCGATCGAATCTGCGTACCCCGCACCGCTGAAGTACGAATCCCTTAGCAGGTAGTCTATCAAATCGCTGCAGAAGGCACCTTTGAATATGTAGAACAGCGCTCTTTCATCACCAGCATCTCCCATAGCCTCCCGGAAGGGCCACTCCTCTACAGACTTGCTGCTGAGCGCAGCAGCGATCGCATCTACCCCGTAGCCGTACTCAGACACTATCCTCTCCACAGCACCCGCCAGCTCTTCATGCCCTGACAAGAGCCTTGAGGCCATGACCTCGTGGTCGAGGTTCCGGGGGTAAAGTACGTACTCCTCGAACGTGTGGCTGTAGGGCCCGTGCCCTATATCGTGTAGAAGGGCCACTACCCTAGAGATAACCACGTACCTCTCGAGGTCGCTACCCCTGATACCTGCCTTGTCGAGAACGCTGCGAACCATCTCCTCAGCTATGAATGCGGTCCCTATGCTGTGCTCGAAGCGTGTATGCTGCGCACCTGGGTAGACGAGGTGTGCAACTCCTAGCTGCTTCACCCTCCTAAGCCTCTGGAACAGGAGTGTATCGACTATCCCCAGCTCATGCTCGTAGAGCCTTACGTAGCCGTACACAGGGTCCTTAACGATCTTGTACCTCCCCAGATCCAAGGGGAGCACCTGTCCAGACCATTCTCTTCTAACACGTACTTCCATTTATAAGCATCCAGTGCATGGTCTATGATCTGTGGAAGGGTCTTGAGCTACCTAACGCTGACCCCTAGAGATCTCGAGGCATTGGTCGAGGCTGTTAAGCTCGCTGAGGAAGTTAAGCCTAGCCAGCAGGCTAAGCGGGATGCCTTCGCCCGCTACGGTCTTGTAGGGGGCTACAAGGATAGGGTGCTTACAGCGATATTCTACGATCTTATGAAGAGGGTGGGGGTTATCGATCGTATCATAAGCGAGCTCACCGGCGTCTCCAACCCGGCGGTACTTGACCCTTGGTTAAGGGCTGCTCTGCGGGTAGCCGTGGAGCTTCTCCACTTCGAGAGGCATGTTAAGGATGAGGCGGGTCTCAGGGAGACCGTGGTCAAGTACCTGAAGAGCCGTGTGGCGAAGATGCTCTCCGATAGGACCCATCCATACGTAGGGATGTACTTCTGGGAGCTTGTTGACAAGGTGCGTGAGTACCGCTACGAGCCCAAGGACCTCTACTCACGCTGGGAGTACCGCTACCTCATCTCGAGAACTATCATCGAGAGGCTCGTCCAGCTTATAGGTAAGAAGGAGACGCAGGAGCTTCTCCGCGCTTTCAATAGGGTTCCGCTGATAAGTGTGAGGGTCAACATTCTGAAGGCGAGCGTTGAGGAGGTCGAGAAGGAGCTTAGGAGGGAGGGTGTTGAACCTATAAGGGGCAGGTACGTACCAACGGTGCTCAAGTTCAAGGGGCCGTACAACTTCGATAGAAGCAAGCTGTTCCAGGAGGGAAAGATAATCATTCAAGATGAGGCGGCGGCGCTTGCATCTATAATCCTCAGCCCTAAGCCCGGCGAGACCGTCGTTGATATGGCCGCGGCCCCCGGAGGCAAGACCGAGCATATGGGGGAGCTCATGGAGAATAGAGGGGTTATACATGCGTTCGACATCGATGAGCTTAGGATCAGGAGGATGCGCGAGCTGCTCAAGAGGGCCGGCATCACCATAGTGAAGATCCACGTAAGGGATTCACGCGAGGCATCCAAGGTGCTGGGCGAGGAGATCGCGGATAAGGTGCTGCTGGACGCTCCATGCACATCAAGCGGAACCATAATGAAGAACCACGAGCTTAGGTGGAGGATCATGGAGAAGAAGATCTTTGAGATGGCAAAGCTGCAGCTAGAGATGCTTGAAGCGGGCTTCAAGCTCCTCAAGCCCGGTGGGCGAATACTGTACACAACCTGTTCGCTCTTCAAGGAGGAGAACGAAGACGTGGTAGCTAAGTTCCTGAAGAGGCACAGCAACGCGCGACTAGTGCCCCTCAACGGGCCTTTCGACCAAGGCTTCCTGCCCGGTACTATGAGGGCATGGCCGCACAAGCACGAGACGCTGGGCTTCTTCTACGCCCTTATCGAGAAGAAAGGCTAAATAGCGTACTTGAGTAATAGCTAAAACGCCCGCGACCCCGCGCGACTGGGGCGCTACGCCCCTGCGTGAGCGCGGGGCCCCCAAGCGGCGCAGATCCCCTCACCGCCCCTCGCTACACCTTCTCTATAGACCTCCACCTCATACTCGCTTCCGCTAACCTTCACAACCACAACGTCCGCCAGCCCCCGCACCATCTCAACGAACCTGTCCTCAAGCATTAACACCTCCCTGCCCTCAGGGTGCGGGAGGAAGTACATGCTGTCATCATCGTCTATAACCACTAGGTACCTGCTCACGGTGCGCAGCATGAAGTCGAAGAACTTTGTGCTCAGCACATCCGCTATCTCCCTCCATGAGCAGAAGCACCTTGGAGCTATGCAGAGGATCCGCCCACACCTTCTACTGAACCTGACCCCGACGCATTCAAAGCGCTGCCCAAGCTGCATAGCGTCCACTATATCGTAGGGTGTTGGGATGTGCACAGCTATTGGGTGTGTATGAAACGCCCCTGAGAACCCCCTGCTGCACAGCCCTGCCACCTTCAGAAGCTCCTCACCAGGGGTCTCCATGGGAAACCTACCAACGTATACAGCGCTATCGTTGCAGAGGACGTAGCTATCCTCAACTAGGTAGCTGCTATGTATAGGCTCACGCCCATTAGCGATCATGTACTGTAGGATCGGGTCCTCACCCTCCTCAACGCTTTTGAGAACCACATCTCGCGATACGAGGTTACGCTCATCCACATAGCTCTCGAGGGGCTCCGCTTCCATCACTAAGGAGGCGAGAACAGGTATAAGGTCGTCATCAATCATACCGGTTCACGCTACACTACACCTGGGGTGGCGGAGTTAAAAGCTGTTCTAGAAACCGAACCGGTTACAGCATAATACTACCTATAGCCACATCCTTTTACCTCTCCAGCACCTCAATAACGATCGGGTATCGGGACTAGAAATGATGGGTTCTAGGCTCAGGCCGAGGCTTGTGGTGGACAACGAGCGCTGCGACCTATGCGGATTATGTGAGGAGCTGTGCCCCTCTGACGCCATAAGGATAGAGGGTAGGGTGCTCTTCGACCCCGAGAAGTGCCTCGCCTGCTACGGCTGTGTAGCTATATGTCCGCACAAGGCCCTAAGGCTAGAGGTCGAGGTTGTGGACGCGACCTCACTCCTTAACCGGTGCCGAGCAACATCCTTAGATAGGTACTTTAAAAGATAGAATTGTGTGATCTCAAGGTGTTCAGAAGCGCCAGCCCTCTTCATCCTTCAAAGGGGTTCTGTCAGACGGGGTTGCAGTATCATCATCTCCCTGCGACGCCTAGACCTCGACTATCTCTGGGCACTTAAGCCTCTTAAGGAACTCGTCAAGCTTCTCCAGCGGGACCTTTATGGTGTAGAGGTACCTCTTCGTCCTCGCCTTCACCTTAGCTATGCCCTCCTTCTCCAGCCTCTTAACCCTGCACTCCCTCGCCCTCTCGGTGATCTTCACGAACTCCTCCTCATCAGTAACGAATATAGGCATAGCCCCAACACCCGTCAACACAGCAGCCGCTGGGATATATAAGGGCTCCTAGGTGCTGAGGTGTCAGGGGGTAACCGCTTCATCACCTATCAAGGTCCCCGAAAAACTCATCATCCCGAGGCTACCTATCCTAAGACCGGGTTGATATAGGTGCATGCGGAGGAGATGCTTAACGTATACCTGAACTGGGGGGACCTCGCGCTTGAGACCCTGCAAACGGATGTGCTGAATAAGCGGTTGTGCGAGGAGTGCAGCTACGTAGTTATCAGCGGTATGGGGGGCAGTGGGATCGCCGGGGATTACATAAGGGTTGTGGCTGATGAGTGTAGCAGGCTCCCGGTATACGTCGTCAAGGACTTTGCCCTGCCCCACTGGGTTCGCGGAGGTAATGCTATGGTGCTTAGCGTGAGCTATTCTGGCAACACCCTAGAGACCATAGCTGCTTTTGAAAGCGCCTTGAAGAGGGGTGTGTGCGTAGGTGTGGTTACATCCGGCGGCGAGCTCGAGGT
>QMWY01000136.1 GCA_003661865.1 Thermoprotei archaeon | reverse complement strand
TAAGAAATGCCTAGCGATGCCAGATCTAAAGAGGGAGTTCGGCGTAAGGGCAAGGCCAATATGGAACCAGCCCATCTAGGAAGATAACACCCATTTTTCGTCACATACCACATATTTTTATCATTTTTTCAAAACACGGCGGACGGCATGGTTTTATACTCTAAGCCCATACCAGATATTGGAATGTTTCCGATGACGCCCCACTACGGGAAGAGTTAGGTAGCGCGTAGCCCGACGGATAATGTGTCCGTCGGGATGGGGCTGTCGTGAGCCAGCCCTAAACTCCCGCATGAAGCCGCCCGCCGTAAAGGCGGGCGGAACGGGGGAAGCTCCGCCCCTTAAGGCGGGGCAGCTCACACTGTGCGGTGTAATGCGACATAAATCAGCATCGATCAGCAACTTAATTTATTACTCATCTTAGAATGATATGGGCGTGTCCAGATGGATAAGTACGACATAATATCCTACCTGCTCGATGTTGAATCAAAGTCTAGGGATACGATAACCAGATTGCAGTTGTCGCCGAAAGAAGCTGATGAGTATTCGACGGCCGACCTTGAGAGGGCTAGGAAGATACTTGGACTTGTTGATAAGATAATAGATGTTGGGTTCGAGGTAATAGATGAATGGACGACGCCGGAGGGCAAGGCTAAGGCAAGTGAAGAATGGGCATATAATGCGAATTATGTCGTGCCGCTAAGGGAGCTGTTGAAGAAGGTGGCTCCTTTCAAGTACAAGTACTCGGCGGCATGCGATAGCTCTGGTTGCAGACCTGACGCTAAGGGAATAGTCACGCATCCATTTAGCATAGACTTTGACTACGTAGGTTTCATCGCCGAGGCGATGGAAGAAGAGGGTGATGAGGATCAAAAGGAGCTTGCTAGGGACTGGTTCAGGCTGGTCGAGGAACTGCACAAAGTAATGGATGAGTTCGAAAAACCGGCGGAGGTAGTTAGGGGTCCGCCGTATGATGTAGTGGAGGAAGCTGTTAGACGAGCCGGGGAGCTAAAGGAGGCACTATCTGCCATATGTTCTATAAAACAGTTTGCTAGTGGTGAAAAACTGCTACGCGCAAGCCATGCCGGATGCCTGATGATTGACCTCGCGAAGAAGGTTGGTGGATATGCGGAGATAGGGGGCAAAAAGTATGTGTTCTTTAACGATGAGGTAAGGCTTAGCGATCAGGACATCGAGGCATTCAAGTTGGCCGAGCAAGGGCTTGGCAAGAAGGTCGGATTCACCATACCATACTCGGATCATGGCGACGTAGTGAAAGCGGCTGAGGTTCTTAACGACCTGACGAATTTCGTTCATGAGTATGCTGGAATGCTGTTCAGGGTGAGATTGCCTATGGAAGCTATGGTTACTAAGAACGTCGGCAGGTGCGAGATCGTGGTAGGATCGGATAGGCTGTTGGAGGAGCTGTGCATTTCATGGGACAGGGCAGTTGCACATTCACTTGACGCATATGCTGATGTTGATGTAAGACCTCTCAAGGGAATGGTTGTAGGTAATAGGGGGGACTTCACAGTAGGTAGTGCGCCCGGCCATAAGACGGTTTTCATAAAGGAAGATGGCAGGGTTCGAGTGTCATACTATGATAGGGACGGTCACATAAGACAAGTAATGTCTGAGCTGTTCGAGGATATTGCGGGTTGCAAGTGCGAGGACAAGTATGAGTTCCTAGAGTGTAGTTGCAAGCTTACTGATAGGGAGGACGCGATTAGGCTAGGTGCAATACTCAGTAGGGCTACAACCATGGACATAAGGTATGATAATGAAGAGGCGTGTGAGGAATATGAGGACGAGGAGGAATTCTTCAAAGAGTTCGTTAAGGAAGAAAAAGAGGATGTACTGAAGCTGATCAATAAGATAAGTTAGCGGTAAACGTGGTTCAGGTTTGATAGACCTTCATAGATATTAATTGTCTTATGCATAAAAAGATCCAGTAAATTAGTGGTGCTATAGCAGTGTATTTGACTGTTATAGCTAGCCAAGCCTTATGTACATCCAATTGAGCACCTTACCGATCTCGATCTCAGGCTTGTGTGTACGGCTTTCTATTTCAACATGTGCATCCTTAGTGAGAAGGCCCTTAAATTCGAATGAATCCCACTTCACCATACCGAGGCCCAGCGGGTACGATAGGTCGGCAGAGTAGACTTCCTTACCACCAATTTCCAACTTAAATTTTCCATCGTCAGTATATGCCTTCACGCTAGTGCCACTAGGAACCTTGCACACCCATACCGGCAGTCCTAGCATATCACTTTGTCCTACAAGCTTTCCGCCCGCCGCACTACATATCTTCCTTGCTAATTCCTCCTTCATATGACCACCGCTATTAATTAAGCCCACTATACTTAAAAACCTAGCCTAAGGAGCCACACAACACTTTTAATAGCCTGAATGGTATTGTATTTAAGCGGTGGTGTTATGCCTCAGAGGATGGCCTGCACGATATTGAACGATATTGACTACGGCAAGTTCATAGAGGCGTGCAAGTTGAAAGGGCATGACACGGTATACTCGTGTGTGAAATACCTGATAAGGGAGTTCATAAACAAAGTCGAGGAGGAAAGAGGAGAACTAGGGTAGATTAGTGAATTATTTATATGCAAACGTGGATAATATGTCGTTGGTGGTGGTATGGTCGAGGTGTATCATCCGAAGAGGTGGGATCTGATAAGGGATCTCTTTGCGTTTAATCCAGAGGGCGCGACAGATACCATAATGGACATAGGGAGGGAGATGGGGATTAAGCTTAAACAGAGAAACGTTTCAGAGATGGTCAAGACATGCTCTAAGGCTATGACTAGGGAGGGTTTCGAAGCCTGCCTAGTCATGCATAAGACTCTTATATCTAACGAGTTTGAAGTAAAGACCGACCCCAAGTTCGAGGAGTTGTTGAGGAGACTTGACGAGAAGGTAGATAGAATATGGTATGGCGACCTGTTCGCAAAGCATATGGGTTAGCATGCAACAATACGTAACTGAAAACATTCTCCACACTTTCCTATCTATTATAACTTCTCCAGAGTATGCACGTGCACCCTTTTTGCCTAATACTTTCGCCTAACACCACCTATTGACAGTACTATAGGTAGTGCAGCTAGTGCACTTGACTGGGACTAAACGTAAAATCTTGGTTTTATAAAAGTTAAAATTAATTTTAACTTTGCACCCAACAGTTTCGCTAATGCCACGGGACGATGGATGATAGCGTACCAAGAGATCACAAACTATTTTATGCTATGACATGCATAGTTCTCTACGTGTAAAGCAGGGCGATAGTGTAACGTACATGGGACTAAGAGAGCCGGTGAGGAAGAGTCACCATTAATGGAAACGTTTTATTTCCTGTTGCGATATTGATACTTGGTGCCGGTTGAATGTCTGAAGTAGGTGTTCTTTCCGATCTGGTCGATGAGCTGTACGCTATAGAGAAGACGGGAAGGAAACTGGCTTCAATGGGGGGTGAGCCAAACCTAGTAGGTGACGTAGAACGGTACCTGTCAAGTGCGAATGACACCTTAGGGCATGTACAGAAGTACGCAGAGAGCCTATTTAAGGAAGAGCATGAACTGGCCAAGGCTACTAGAGAACTTAGCGAAGATATGGCTGAACTATTCCACTCACTCTATAACTGCTTATATTTGCGTTCAGTTAATAACGGAATCATTAAGAGATGCGAGGAGTACCCAACTAGTGCATGGTGCGCCCTATTTGGCGAACTTAATGAAGCCCTTGCAGAGATTGCTGATGAAGGGAAACTGTCAGCCATTTCTTTGGGTAAAATGAGAGACGCATACGGGAGGAGATCACCTCACATAGACCGCATGTTTGGTGGAATGTGTATGACATGGCACCCGTTACTAAAGCCCTCAACGGAGTTGGTAGACCTATTGGAAGGAGACCTAGAAGAGGCTCTTTGGTGGTGCATGCGCATGAAGACCATTTCGACCCGTAGCTCTGAGGGTGGCATGCTTGCTAAGATCGACAGGGTTATCGAAGACATGAACAGGGTTGATGAGATTTGCATGGAAAAGTACGGCACCAGATGTACCCAGCTGTATGGTCAAGTGCCGCTAGATAAGTATACTCTTAGCGACCTAGTTAATGATTTTGCTTCTATAGTGCATAGGTTGGCTGATTCTATCCGAGAAAAAACTGATAGATTGTCTAAAAGGTAAGCAACTCAACCGTAAGCGCGTTCGCAGACAACAGGCCTCTTTTTGTCAAACACTTGATTCCCTCCATATCGGCAGGAAGGGGTGCTTCTCGAAGACCATCCTGTCTATCTCCATCCACGAGCTGCCGGCGGTCGCGTAGTACTCCGCCATTGCGAACTGGGTGCGCGACTCCCACCCGACGTAGAAGTTGACCACGTACTCG
>QMWY01000135.1 GCA_003661865.1 Thermoprotei archaeon | reverse complement strand
CGAGGCGGTTCATCCGAGGGAGCTGAGCGCTGAGGAGGGGAGTTCCTCGTAAGGCTTGCCAGGAGGGCTGTTGAGGAGTACGTCAGGTCCCGCCGGGTTGTTGAGCCTCCGGACAACACGCCGGGCAGGCTCATGAGGAGAGGGATGTCCTTCGTAACCCTGTATAGGCTGGGGCCCTCCGGCAGGGAGCTCCGCGGATGCATAGGGTTCCTCCAGCCCCTATACCCCCTAGCGGTATCGGTCATAAGGTCCGCGATCTCGGCGGCTTCTGAGGACCCGAGGTTCCCACCCGTAGCCCCGGAGGAGCTCGACAGCATAGTTGTAGAGGTCTCGATCCTCTCGGAACCCGCGCCCGTGAAGGACCCGTTCAGGGAGGTCGTGATCGGGAGGCACGGTCTCTACATGGTGAGGGGGATCTACAGCGGTACGCTGCTTCCCGAGGTACCCGTTGAGTACTGCTGGGACCTAGAGACCTTCCTCGCCGAGACCTGCGTCAAGGCAGGGCTCCCACCCGATGCGTGGAGGGACCACGGCACGAGGATACTGGCGTACGAGGGCAGGGTGTTCTATGAGGAGGAGCCCCGGGGCAGGGTCAGGGAGAAGGATCTTGTGGAGGAGTACCGGAGGAGGTGCTCGTGGCTCCTCAGAGGGTCTTAAGAGACTAAACCCTGACTTCTTATAGATGATCTCGATAGCCAAGGTTGGAAAGCGGGACCCATCCGTGATACTCTCTGACTTCGACCTCAGGAACTACATAAGGAGCGGTAGGCTCGTTATAGAGCCCTTCAGCGATGAGATCGTTAGGGAGAACGGTGTTGACCTGAGGCTGGGGGACGAGGTCTGCGAGCTTGTGGAGACTAGGGAGGTTCTAGACCCGTACTCCCCTAGCGTAGATGTCTCTAGGTTCTACAGGTGCTCGAGGGCAGGGGAGTTCGTCCTGAGGCCCAGTAGGAGGTACCTGCTCCACACCCTGGAGTACCTCAGGGTGCCCCCGGAGCTCATGGCGTTCGTCGAGCTTAGGAGCACCCTGGCTAGGCTGGGCCTGGTGATACCCCCGACGATAATAGATGGTGGGTTCGAGGGGCAGATAACGATAGAGCTCTACTCAACAGTCTTCCCCATTAAGCTAAGGGCCGGGACCAGGTTCCTCCACGTAGTGTTCGCCAAGGTCACGAGCCCGATTACGAGGCCCTACCGCGGGAGGTACCAGGGGCAGCGCGGCGTAACGCTGCCTAGGCTCCCGATAGACGGATCGTTAAAAGGTGCTAGGCCCGACGCCGAGCTTGAGCCAGCCGCATAGGCCTCTAGGGGTACTACCCGCCTCAGTATTTAATTAGCATACGCATCGGCATAATCTCTTCTCAACGGGTGTGAAGCCCCTATGCCACTGAAAGACTTCGAGAAGAAGTGGGGCGGCGGCCCCACGGTTGGGGACAAGATCAAGGACCTGTTCAGGAAGAAGGGGCCTGTCAAGCACAACCTGGTGATAGCGAATTACAAGATAAGGGCTATGGTCAGCAGGCTCGAGGTATTCATCGAGAGGCTGAGGAGTAGGGACCGCGACCTCTTCGAGAGGGTTGTGGACGCCCTTACCCAGGGCGATAGGACTAGGGCCGCTATGTACGCTAACGAGATCGCCGAGATAAGGAAGATGGTTAGGCAGCTCACCATGACCCAGGTCGCCCTGGAGCAGGTCGCCCTCAGGATAGACACGGTGCTGGTCATGGGCGACGTAACCGCCGGGCTCGTGCCCGTGCTCGGGGTGATAAAGGAGCTGAAGAGCCTGCTACGCGGAGTAATGCCCGAGCTAAGCATAGAGCTGACGGAGGTTGAGGAGGGGCTGAGGGACGTGGTGATATCTACGGGAGAGGTCCTGGGGATGAGCGGAGGCGATGTGTATACCTCGCCGGAGGCGAGGAAGATACTGGAGGAGGCGAAGATCGTAGCGGAGCAGCGGATGAAGGAGAAGTTCCCCGAGCTCCCCGTCGTGAGCGGTGTTCAGCAGGAGTCCCAGTCCGCACCCGCCAGCGGCACGGTCTAGCCGGGGCAAGCCCCTTCTCCACACATCCCGTGCGCCGTAACGCGATTGCTTTTAACCCGGCGCCTTCTACTGTTTATGGGTAGCCCACATGCCCAGCGGGGTCGTCCGTGGGGTCATAGTGGGTTACAGGAGGAGCAGGGCTAGGCAGTACAACAACCAGGTGCTGGTCAAGCTCTTCGTCCCCCCAGCCGAGGCCCACGGCTTCATAGGGGCCCGCGTCGTAGCTAGGGATCCCCACGGCAACGTCTACAGGGGGAGGATAGTCAAGGTCCACAGCAGGTCCAGGGCTGTTGTAAGGGTGTTCTTCGAGCCCAACATACCGGGGCAGCTGATAGGCAGCGTAGTCGAGGTGTTCCCCAAGAGGGGTAGGGAGGCGTAGGGACCACCGGTTTTTCTCCCGAGGCCCACCCGATCACTCTACGAGGGGGCGTATTGGACCCGGCAACCACGGGGGACGAGCTTAGGGAGAGGCTCAGGAGGTTCCTAGAGGATAGGATACAGAGGCTCAGGGAGGAGCTCGAGCTCTACGAAGCCCTGCTCTACATGGTTGATAGGGCTGCGCTTGAGGAGGAGCCCCTCGAGGAGCACCGGGTCAAAACGCCTGAGGGTGGCGACGTAGCGGTTATAAGGATTGGGAGGAGCGGGGTCAGGATAGTTCCGCTCATCGAGCTCCCCGCATCCTCCCCACTGGTGAAGGGCTTCCTGCTGAGGGTTATAGACGAGCAGCTCCTGAGGCTCAACCCCCGCTCACCACCGAGGGTCAGGGTGAGGACTAGGGATGGGTACCTAGCGGAGATAGCTATAGAGGCGAGGCTCCCGAGCTACGTCCTCGAGCAGCTCGAGGCGGCGCTGAAGTACGTGGCTATGAAGCTTGGTGGCGGGGGGCCCTCCTCGGTGTAACCCTGATCAGGCACCGCTACCTTTTTGCCGGGTTCTCCTCAGTGGAGGGCCCCGCTAGTTATATCGGCTCCGAAAGCTAAGAAGCATTGTTGGAGAGGAGGTATGCCCATGAAGTTCTCAGTGCTGGTATCCGCATTCGAGAAGCTGGAGCTCACCACGAGCAAGACGCAGCAGGCGTTCATACTCGGCGAGCTGTTCAAGAAGACGCCGCCGGACGTCGTCGACAAGGTGGTGTACCTGCTCCAGGGCAAGCTATGGCCCGACTGGTACGGGATGCCCGAGCTCGGGATCGCTGAGAAGGGGATCCAGAAGGCGATCGCCATAGCGACGAGCACCCCGGAGTCCGAGGTGGAGAAGCTGTACAAGCGCATGGGGGACTTCGGCAAGGTTGTGGAGAGCCTCAAGGCGAGGAAGCAGGGGAGGGCCATGGGCCTGCTCAGCTTCATGAAGGGGAAGGCGGTGGTTAGGGAGCTCACGGTTGAGGAGGTCTACGGAACCCTCCAGAAGATAGCGCTTGCGCAGGGCGAGGGGAGCAGGGATATAAAGATCAAGCTGCTGGCGGGGCTCCTCATGGACGCCCAGCCCAAGGAGGCTAAGTACATCGTGAGGTTCGTTGAGGGGAGGCTGAGGCTTGGAGTCGGGGACGCCACGATCATGGACGGGCTGGCGATAGCCTACGGCAAGGGCCTGGCGGCTAGGGAGGTGATCGAGAGGGCGTACAACATAAGGGCCGACCTAGGCGCCGTGGCGAAGCTCGTTGCGACGAAGGGCCTAGCGGAGCTGAAGAAGCTGAGGCCCGAGCCCGGGATCCCGATAAGGCCCATGCTTGCCGAGAGGGCTAACGACCCCAGGTTCATACTGGAGAAGGCTGGTGGGAAGGCCCTAGCGGAGTTCAAGTACGATGGGGAGCGGGCACAGATACACAAGAAGGGCGATAGGATATGGATATTCTCCCGCAGGCTCGAGAACATAACGAACCAGTACCCCGACGTGGTTGAGTACGCTAGGAGCAGCATAAAGGCGGAGGAGGCGATCGTGGAGGGTGAGATCGTCGCTGTAGACCCCGAGACCGGTGAGTTCAGGCCCTTCCAGGAGCTGATGCACAGGAAGAGGAAGAGGGATATACACGAGGCGGTTAAGGAGTACCCCGTTGTGGTCAGGCTCTTCGACTGCCTCTACGTCGATGGCAATGACCTTACCCAGAGGCCCATACTGGAGAGGCGTGAGTGGCTGAAGAAGATAATCGAGGAGAGGGACGAGTTCAAGATAGCCGAGCACATACTCACCGACAACCCGAAGGAGCTCGAGGAGTTCTTCCTCAAGGCTATAGAGGCGGGGTGCGAGGGCCTCGTGGTCAAGGCTATCCATAGGGACTCTATCTACCAGGCGGGTGTGAGGGGCTGGCTCTGGATCAAGTACAAGCGGGACTACAAGAGCGAGATGATGGATACAGTGGACCTAGT
>QMWY01000134.1 GCA_003661865.1 Thermoprotei archaeon | reverse complement strand
GCAGAGCCTCCTGAACCTCCTCCACGCCTCCCTCCTCAGGGAGACGGTGACGTAGTGCCTCTTGAGGTACGAGGTGATGTACCTCACGCCACCACCCCATATTTACTAGAAAGTTTCTAGTAAATAAGGATTTGCGAAGTGGAGGAGTTGAACGTTGAGGCGCCAGGCATTTACTAGAAAGTTTCTAGTAAATATCGCGGGTGCGCGGAACCCGTTCAGGTCATCGGCTCCGCGAACCCTAGCATCACCATGTGCACGGTGGGGGTCTGGTTCTTCTTCGTTGCGTAGAACCCTATCCTGAAGTAGGTGCCGGGGTGGAAGGTGAGGGGGAAATCGACCGGCACGGTGTCGTCCGCAGCCACCGGGAACTTCATGCTCCTGTCGAGGGTGCCGGGGACGGTGCCCCACTCTATAACCATCCCCGCGTTGTAGTCCTCCGCCCCTAGGTAGCTCTTCGTTATGTTCACCGCGGTGCCGGGGGGCACCGTGCCGTAGAGCCACCCCGGCTCGAACACCAGGTCCGGGGGGTGGTAGAAGCTCCCGTCCTGCAGGTTGTAGACAGAGCCGTTCACCACCCCGTGCCACTCAGCCCTGATCGGGGCGAAGCCCGGGAGCTCCCCCCTCCTCATCAGGAAGTCGACGTCCATGGTTGGGAGCACCCTGGTGCTGGAGACCAGCACCTTCCTACCGGTCTCCGGGTCGCAGAGGAAGACCTTGAGGGGGTCGGCGATGCCGTCCTCCCTCACCTTCACGCTCCTTATCACCACCACCGCTGCGCACCCAGGGTATATAGCGCGCCGAGCGGTATAACTACCGGTAGGCGCCGTGAGGCTCGAGGACCTGCTGTTCCTCGAGGGCTGGGACTGGGAGGGCGATGTCAAGAGGCTGGGGCTCAGGCCCGGCGAGAAGAAGACGCTCGTCGACGTCAGGAACAGGAAGGGGTTCTTCTTCGGCGCGGTGGCGGCCTTCACGGGCGGGGACGACGCGAGGTACGCCTACCTCCTGGTGAACTGCGACGACACGTTCTACATGCCGCTGTACCCCTACGGCCTCAGGCTCCTGGGCCTGGACACGTGGATCCCGTACGGCGTGGTGCTGCTCAAGTACGACACGGTGGCGGACGTCTACATAGTGGCCCACTCCCCGGGCTACATGATACCGTACAGGCAGAAGCTGGAGATAACCGTGGGGTACCCGGAGAGGGTGAGGACGTGGTTCGGCGAGCACGTGAACGAGAAGGCCGTGACGGCGTACGTCGCGTACCTCTACATAAGGATAGTTGACGAGGGGGCGTTCAGGAGGAGCTACAGGGAGGTGTTCGGCAGGTAAAAAGCCTGTTCCGCCTACGTTACCCCGCCCAGCTCCTCCTGCCTGGAGTAGTAGCCGTGGAGCACCAGCCCGTACACCGTCCCCGGGCTCACCGCCCCGAACACGGCGTTCAGGTACACCTCCACGGTGCCCTCCAGGACGTACACCGGATTGTCGACCCCCTCCTTAACGATGGTCTCCCCCGCGCTGGGCAGGTACGGGTAGTCGACGGCGCTCCCGTTCTGGGCTATGCTGAACAGGGCGCCCCTCGGGTCGCTCGTCAGGTACTTCAGGTAGGTCACCCTCAGAACCGTGCCGGGCGGCACGGTTACGGACCCTATGACGGTGCTCCCGCCCGGCGACACGCTGAGGTCGTCCCTCAGGATGGGCAGCTCCACGTCTGGCACGGTGGGGAGGCTCCTCAGCCTGAACTCCTTGGTGTGCTCGTCCCAGAGCTCCTCGCGCACGTGCCTAACCTCGGGCACCCGCCACCACCTCACTCAACCGGCTTCACCGCGTGTACGTAGAGGGTCCTGGTCTTTATCAGGCGCCTCTCCAGCTTCTCGTAGAGCTCCGGGAGGTTCTCGCGCGTGACCTCGATAGCGGTGAACTTCACGGGGTAGATGATCACCGCCACCCTGATCGGGTAGCTGTGCGGGTTCCACCCCCTCAGCACCGGCCAGACGTTGTTGCCCAGGACCCAGAACCCGCTCCACGGGCTCGGGTCGTAGGCGGGGCTCACCACCGGGTCTATGAACCCCGCTATAACGCCCTCCTGTATGCCCCTCTTCGGGTCCTTGTACTTGTCCAGGCCCCAGCGCTCCCTCAGCTGCGGGTTGAGCAGCAGCACGTTGCCCCTCACCACCCCTATCCTGCCGTAGTAGAAGATTATCTCCTCCTCCGGGCTGGTCTGTATCTCCAGCTCCTTGACCTCGTAGTCCTTGAACTCCTCGGCGGGCGGCCCCGCCACCTCGAACTCGATGCGCAGCTGCTGTATAGGCTCCTCGTCCGCCAGGAGGTAGTACCTGGGCTCCACACCCGCCCTGGTAACCCTCCTGACCTCTACGACGTCCCCCTGCGCCGGCCAGGTCTCGTGGCTGTCCCTCACCACCGGCGACTGCAGCTGCACCACTGTCGACGTGGCTCCCCACCCCGCTGGCGCCCGCTAGATGCCCAGGGCCTTCACCACGGCGTAGAAGGTGCCAGCGGCTGCCGCGGCCGTCCCGCTCACGTCGGAGCCGTAGACAGTGACGTAGTTGTCGTACGAGCCAGGGTTGACTACGGTGCCACCAGCGTTTATGTTGGGGTTCATGGAGTGTATCTCGACGTCGTATATGGTCTTCAGCCCGAGGTCCCTGGCGCGTATCGTCTCCCCGTCCGCCACCTGCGCATCGGCCCAGACCAGCAGCATGCTGCGGCCCCTGGCCCTGGTCAGGATGAAGGTGTGCTTAACCGTCACCACGGGCATCCGCCACCACCCCGCTCAGCGCTCACCCGGCCGCTTACGCGAACGGCGTCAGCTTCGCCGCTAGGTCGGCTGGCAGGAACGCTAGGCCGAAGGGCCTGAACTCGTCGTAGCCCGTGGCCTCCACGTACAGCTTCAGCTCTATGCTGGACCTGGGCTTGAGGACGTAGGGCTGGGGCAGCACCTTGACCCTGAAGCCCTCCAGGTCGCCCACGTAGTAGATGGGGAGGTCGTCAACCCCTATCTTGCCGTAGACGTACCTTGTCTTAGGTGATGGCTCGGGGTTCTGGAACCCCACGATGACCATGACCACCCTCTCGTCGGTTGTGACGTTCCACGGGCAGTTCTGCTCCCCGGTCGCCGTCCACTCGTGCCTGAAGGTGGTTAGGCCGAATAGCTCGGGCCTCAGCTCAACGACGGTGAACTTCCCCGAGACCATCTTGGTGGGTCTTATGAACTGGTCCAGCGTGACCTTCAGCTCCCTCTGGGCCGTGGGCAGGGCGCCTATCGCCGCGGTCACGAGCCTGGCCTTGATCAGGTCCCTCTGGTCCTCGGGGATGCTGGCCGTCACCATGGTGACGAACTCGCTTATCGCCTTCTGGGGCTCCTCCGGGAGCTGGGACAGGGCCTGCTCAGCAAGCTTCAGCTCGTCCACGTACCTGAGGGGGAGGGCCATACGCGGTCACCCCGAGCGGAATACGGGTCTACCCGGTCTATATATAGTGGGGCACCCGGGATACCTAAAAGTGGTGGTAGGGTGGGGAGGAGGGTCAGGCTGGAGACCGTGCGGATAGTGATCAAGTGCAGCCCGGAGCTGAAGGAGGAGTGGGAGCGGTTCAAGCACGCGAAGAGAATGACGGGTGAGCAGGCCCTGGAGTACCTGCTCGAGTTCTACAGGAGCCACGCGGAGAACGTGGAGGTCTTCGGCAACGGGTGAGCAAAAAAGGTGTTTCGGGCTCAGAACACCTCCACGTCGATCCTCCTCGCGGTGGGTGGCTTCTGCTGCGCCTGCCCGGCGCTGGGCGCCGGCGGTACGGAGGGCGTGGTGCTGGGCGCCGGGGCCCCGGGTAGCCCGGGTAGCTGCGGCGCCGTTGTCTGCACCGTGGTCTCGAACCCCTCCATGAGGCTGAGCGTGGTCTTCACCGGGCCGGGCGGGAGCTCCGCCCCGGTTACGCTCCTCACGGCGCTCTCGAACAGGTCCTCGGCCAGGGTCGCCGGGAACGCCAGGAACCTCGCCACGGCGCTGAGCCTGGGCACTGGGAATCCGAGCACCTCCTCAATTCTAGGTAGCTGCGGGGGCCTGATCTCGGGTAGCTGGGGCGCCACGCTCCCACCCCTAGAGCTTGAGCTCCTCCCTAACCCACTTCAGCCACTCCCACTCGTGGAAGTCGCTGGTCATCGGCAGCCTCGGCAGGGCCTCGACCAGGGGCCTCGTGAAGTTGCTGTGCACGTACTCCAGCAGCGGGGGTATGGGCAGGACGTGCTCCACCTCCACCGGCAGCCTCAGCACGAACTCCACGATCCTGGCGGGGTCCGGGGGCAGTATACCGCCCTCTATCTTAGACTTGTACCTCTCTATGATCTCCCTGAGCCCGCTGGGCCCCGGGAGCTTCACCTCGGCCACGGCTCAGCACCCCT
>QMWY01000133.1 GCA_003661865.1 Thermoprotei archaeon | reverse complement strand
GCGAAGTCCTGCTTCGTAAGCCTGTAGCGCCCTGATAGGATAGCGCTCCTCACATCCCCGGTTGCGAACTCCTCGCGCTCAACCTGCTCCGGCAGCTTGGAATCTGGTACCCGTGGGTAGAGCTTGCGAACAACGTAGTACCCCGCGGCGAGCGATAGGAGCATCAGGATCGTGGGTCCCGAAGGCATCCCCATGAGCTCCTTCGTACCCTTGTTGAGGGCATCTACGAGGAGGGGCATCCATATAGCCGGGTGCAGAACCTCGGCTATGAGCATGGGAACCAGCCACAGCACGTCGAACGGTGTAATCGATGCCAGCACCCGGCCCATCTCGCTAAGCATCTTCTGCGCAGGAACCCCGGTGTAGTGGGAACCATCGAAAACGACGTAGCATCTGGGATCGCCACCGCAGAGCTTATCCACGATCGCCATAGCGAGCTCCTTGTACACGGCTCCCTGGGGAGACTCCATAACCTGATTCAGGAACAGCGAGCCGTCCCCGATAACCATGACCGTGAGGTTCCCCCTAGACTCCTCAACAGCTACGGGTATAGGGGCTGGAGGCCCCGCAGAGCCGTAGAGAAGCCCCTTATCAACAATGCCTACAATGCTGCTACCTCCCTCAACAGCTGAAGCTATGTCAAGCGCAACCCTGAACTCTCTTCCACTGATCGTGAACGTGGCGTTGGGGTAGGGCAGCCCTGTTACGGAGTCTAGCACAACCCTGCCTACAACCCTTGCGGATACCCCAAGGGCCTCGAGTATGGAGTTGGAGGTCGTAGCTTCATCAGCTACCAGGACGGCGGGCCTCCTACAGGTTCTAAGGGCGTTGGCTATGTGCCTAGCCTCATCAGCTGTGTAGGGCTTCTCAGGCGATATCACTATGTATAGGCACCTATCGGTTCCCGCCGGGAACCTAAGGTCGTTGAGTATGAACACAGCTGTTGTCTCTGGGTACCTATCCCTGATGCTCAGCAGCAGGGTGTAGGTGCCTAGGCTCCCAGGGTTAGCAGGTGAGGCACCGGAGAATACGTAGAGTGGTGGAGGCCCCTTCTCCATAAGCGCAACTATGGCGATCAGTATGAGCACGACTGCTACTCCACGGGTAGCGAGCTTGAGCTTCCTCACGGCATGGGTAGCAGCTCTACGCTTCGCCACCCTCCTCAGCACCCTTCTCAGCACCATATACGTAGGCGGATACCCTTAGCGCGTAGAGCCCCCCGGATAGGAGGGAGAAGCCTATGAGTGCTGATAGCAGCCCCGTGGCTATCATCGCCCGTTCCAGGTAGCCGACCGACCACATGAAGAACATGGTTGCGAGCACTATCAGCGCTACGCTGACCCCGAGGTATATGAAGGGCTTAACAGCCGCGAGCCTGCTCATGGAGCCGCACCCACTAACCTGAGGAGTAGTTCTACGAGGTAGAAGAAAAGAGCGTAGAATTTAACGTAGCTATCCACAGCATCACTACCCAGCCCCTCTAGATCGGGGCTTGTGAGCGCACGAACAAGCGGAGCCCCGAGCCATACGCTTCGGAGAACAGCGCATGCATATACGAAAACGGCTACGCCTACAGCTATCCCCAGAACCGATTCGGGGCTCCCCTCAAGGAACCTGTTTATGAACCTGCTGACCACCGTGTATGCCACGGTGAACAGCAGGAAGGTTATGGCTACCCTCGCTACGAATGTTGTGAGCAGCCCTAGCTGTGGCATCAGCTGGGTGGCTAGGGGCATCACCACCCTGTAGATGGAGGCGTAGAGCAGCGGGGCCACGGCCATCGCTATGATCATGCCTCTAAGCGTGTTGAGCGGGATCTCTATAGAAGCGTCGATCCCACTCCTATCCCTCAGAACCTGTATCGATAGGCGGCGGGATGGGAAGGCGAATAGGGCTGCGGAGTCGAATGCATGTGTAAGCAGCTTGTAGAACAGCAGGGTGAAGACCAGCACGACTATGAGCCTAACCACGGGGTTCATCAGGAGGCCTGCCAGCACCAAGTTCTTGGAGACAGCCCTTGTCCCAGCGCTCACCATGTAGTCTATGAACCTGCCTACATAGAGCCCTGCCCCAACAGCTACGAGGATAACCATGCCCAGAACAGCCGCTGCACCCACAACACCCTTAATCAGGTCTCTATAGCCCAGCCTTAGCGACGCACCCTGCCCCGTTCTGTAGACGGGTCTCAGCGTATCTGAGAACAGGATCACCAGCATGCCAAAGATGCTCGCAGGCGATACAGCGTAGCCCGCAGCCCCCTTGGCCACGGCGAGTATGGATAGCGTTACTGCGTACAGCATCGGCGATGCCGTGGCCACGGTGAGCGCAGCGAGTACTGAGGATGCTAGCCCTATGGCTGTTGGGAGCCCCTCTAGGGATGCAAGGGCTGCTAAGAACTCTATGGGGCCACCAACAACGCGTGGGAGAAGCCTTAGCAGGAGATCTATGTTTTCCCACAGCACGATCGCTGCTGTTAACCTGGGGAGGACCTCTAGGACTATGCGCGGAATCCGGCTCATCACGGGGAGCCGCCCCGCAGCCTCCTATACGCCTCCTCCGCCTCCCTCTCCATATCGGGTCTGAGCACACCTCCGTACCTAGAGACCTCGTAGACATGGGTTACGCGCTCGAAAGGCTGGGCCAGCGCTCCTAGCCTAGGCTTAACAGCCTCTAGGTACTCCCTATGGGTCTGCGCATCCCGCTTGGGGATACGCGTAACCGCCGATACCACGCTTACCGACTCCCAGTAGATCCTTATGGGCTTGGGAAGGCCCGCCTCCCTAGCCTCGGCACCGCCCAGCCCGGCGGCTGCGAGCCTAAGCCTAGCAGCTACTACAGGCCCGAATCTATGTGCTAGGTACGCCGCCAGGGCTATGGCCGCGACGATCCCTATGACCGCTAATGCCATGTTCAGGGACTCTATGCCTAGGCTTGGAAGGGAGGTGAGCGCTGGTGCTATCGCTGGGAGCCTGGGTGAGGCGCCGCCGGCAGACCCCATGTTGGAGAACCAGGAGAGCTCCGGTAGCTCGATGCCTTTAGCCGCCTGAGCAGCCTGAAGAACACGTGCGATATCGCGGGGCTGGACACCCTCGAGCAGTGTCTTCAGAGCCTCCCGCGTTGATGAGGAGCTTAGCAGCTCTCTAAACCCCTCGAGAACAGCCTTGTCAGCGGCGTCGTACTCCCTCCTATAGCCGTGGGCCTCGGCGATCCTCCTAAGGATCTCCATAGCCGCTACGTAGTCCCCAAGACCTATCCTACCCTCAGCCCTAAGCTTCTCAACGAGCTCTATAGCCCTGGCCAGGTCCTGCGGCGAGGCTCCTGAGCTGTAGAGCCTCCGGAGCTCTCTCCTGAGCTCCTGATCCTTAACGAGCCTCAGCAGGTCATAGACATCGCCACCCCCCAACACCTCTCTAAACGCCCTCACCTCCTCCGGGGGAAGGGCACCGCTAGCCTCAAGAGCATCGAGCCCCTCCTCAACATCCCTACGAGCCCCAGGGCTCTGGAGGACATCGCTGATCCCCGTACTCTCGTTCAGAACCCCCTGCGCCTGCGCAAGCTCCCGAAGGATCTTCAGGAGCTCCTCGCCAGCAGGACCCGTGATAACAGCCGTTGGGAAGCCCGGGGTATGCCTAGGGATCTCGGGGACCTCCCCTGGCGAGGCTAGGCAGAGCTGCGCTGCTAAGGGGAGTAGAAGGAGCAGGAGCAAGAGGGTAGCGGCTGCGCGCCTCAAGGCTTTGGCACCGGAACCTTTTCGAGAACCTCATTCACAACCCTCGCAGGGGTAACGCCCTCCACCTCGTACTCGGGCTTGAGTATGATCCTATGGATCAGTGCTGGTACGGCCACAGCCTTCACATCGTCGGGTATGACGTAGCTCCTCCCCTCGAGATAGGCCCAGGCCCGAGCGAGCCTCAGAATAGCTATGCCTGCGCGGGGAGACCCTCCGAGCCTAACGGCGGGGTGCTCCCTAGTAGCCTCAACTATGGCTACTATGTAGTCGTAGATCGAGTCGTCCACCCTCACGCTACGCGCCTCCTCAGAAGCCTTCACAACCTCCTCGCGGCTGATGACGGGTGTGAGCTCTTCAACAGCCCTATCGATCTCGTCGATCCTCTTCAGCATCTCCTTGAAGCCGCGGGTGCTCGGGTACCCAGTCTCTATCTTAACTAGGAACCTGTCGAGCTGTGCTTCGGGTAGTGGGAATGTCCCCTCCATCTCGATCGGGTTCTGCGTGGCCACAACCATGAAGGGCTCTTCGAGCCTGAACGTCCTCCCCTCTATCGTTACCTGCCTCTCCTGCATTGCTTCTAGGAGCGCCGACTGCGTCCTTGGGGAAGCCCTGTTTATCTCATCAGCAAGCAGGATATTGGTGAATATAGGACCCTTTCTAACGCTGAACTCACCCGTCTTAGGATTGAAAACCATGGTCCCTATGATGTCGGCGGGGAGGAGGTC
>QMWY01000132.1 GCA_003661865.1 Thermoprotei archaeon | reverse complement strand
GCGGTATGGAGATGGACTTCGAGTTCGGGGGAGCGGCCATAAAGGTCGTTGTCGACGGCGAGCTTCTGAGGATCGGTGTTAGGCTGGGGCGCGGGCGGAGGAGGTGAGGAGACAGCACCTTTTCTGCGGGCCCCACTTATAAGCAATGCTTAAGTGGGGCCCAGATCAACATCTATACTCGAATAAGAGTAGGGTGGTTTGCTTGCCCAGGCTGAGCTCGGGCCTGGTCATAGCTGGTGCTTACGCCGATAAGATCAGGAGGACCCTATTCGCCCAGCTGCGCGACGCCGTTAAGCAGGGGAAGATAACGGGTCAGCGCGTGGCCTACGCGGCTGCCCAGCTCAACAGGGTCCTCTACACGATCCTCGTCGAGAAGCTCAAGGTGAATAAGGGCGATGTGGTGAGGGTCAGGATCGAGTACGAGCTCGACGAGGAGAAGGGGGAGGTGGTGTGGAAGTGGGAGACGATGAGCCTAGAGGTGTTCCGCAGGGTTCCGCAGGAGGAGGTGGACAGCGTCGTCCAGAGCGTTGTCAAGACAGCCGCGGAGCTCTCGGTCGCTGCTGTTGAGTACACCATAGAGAAGCTCGGGGAGACCGCCGACGGCGACCTGATATACCTGATCAGGCTCGGGGACAAGGAGGTCGGGGCTGTTGAGGTGCTGCCCGTGAACGACAACCTAGCGGTTCTCAAGAAGGGGGCGGTTATCGAGCCAACACCAGCTGTGTTCGAGAAGGCGAGGATGGACATAGTAAAGAGCCTTGAGGAGGACCTCAGGCAGATACTCTCCAAGGTGATATCATCGGCGCGCCACGTATCCGTGGACGAGGCGCGCAGCGTGATAGACTACCTCAAGTCTAGGGTCGGGGCTAAGCCCATAGAGGTCTACGAGGAGGAAGAGGAGTAGAGCCCGGGCCCTTCCTAAAATGGTTTTTCCTATCTTCCACAGCCCTAGGCTATGCCGAGCTAAAGTTGATTAGGGGCTACACGCCAAACCGTGCTCCGTGAACGGGGTTGCGCGAGATACCCGTTGAGTATAGGCGTAGGAGGCCCAGCTTAACAGCGCTGAGGATCGGTGTTGTAGCAGGGCTTATCGCAGTAGTTATCGTTGCGGTCCTCGCAACATCCATCAGCCAGCTGGGCCCGGGGGAGGTGGCTGTTGTGTACGACCCCATAACCCGGAGCTTCAGCTCCCCGGTGGTGGGCCCGGCGCTCTTCCTCAAGTTCCCGTGGCAGGGGGTGATAAAGGACTTCTACACGATCGACATAGTCGATATGACGAGCGCGCCCGACGCCGACTACCCGCCGATAACAGCCCTGACTCGCGACGGTGTAGAGGTGTCGGTTGAGATAAGCTTCACCTACGAGGTCGACCCCTCGAAGTTCAGGAGCCTAGCGATGAACTACCCGAGGGTGAACTACGAGGAGAACAGGTTGATACCTGTTATGAGGCAGGTGGTGAGGGACGTCATAGCTAAGTACACGGTTGAGGAGCTGATAGCTAAGCGTGACGCCATAGCGCGGGAGATCGAGGAGGTGTACCGCAGCCGCATAAGGGCCGATAGGACCCTAGAGGCGATCGTGCTCCACGAGGTGAACCTGAGGGGGATAAGGCTCCCCGAAACCGTGAAGAAGGCTATAGAGGAGAAGGTCGCCGCCTACCAGAGGAAGATCGCTGCGCAGTACGAGCGCGAGAGGATCCTGACGCTCGCCAACGCAACGGCCCAGCAGCGCATCCTCATAGCGGAGGCGGAGGCGAGGGCCATAGAGATCAGGGCCGAGGCGCTGAGGAGGGCCGTCGAGCTCATCATGCAGGTCAGCAGCGACCCCGAGCTAGCGAGGCTCTACCTACTGATGCAGGCTCTCCAGAACACCAACGCAAGCCCCGTGATCATAGTGGGCGGGGCCCAGCCCATCATAGGTGTGCAGAGCAGGGGCTAGACAGTGCTAAAAGAGTTGAGTGGCTGTGTTCCTAGGGGAGGACGGGTTTTAGACACCGGCTACCTCAACCTGTTGCCGAACCTCTCTAGGTGAACCATGTCCTCAAGTGGTCTACGGGGCTTAGCCTCTGGGCTCTCCGCTGGGTAGCCCATGGATATGATCGCCACGGGCACCATGTTCTCCGGAGCCCCTACTATCTCGCGGACCTCATCGGTGTTCCTGAGGGAGTTTATCCACACGGTTCCGACGCCCATGCAGTAGGCGGCGAGCATTATGTACATAGCGGCGTTCGCGCAGTCCACCTGGTAGGTAACCGGGGCCTTCTCCTTATCGCACAGCACCACCACAGCTGCCTTCGCTAGCTCTAGGGGCCTAGCGCCTATGTGGATACGGGATAGCTTCTGGAGCGTTGACCTATCCCTCACAACCACGAACTCCCAGGGCTGCTGGTTGCGGGCGCTTGGGGCCCACCTAGCAACCCTGAGTATCTCTAGGATAGTCTCCAGCGGAACCTCCCTATCCTGGTAAACCCTTACGCTCCTCCTCTCTAGGAGGGGTCTGAGGCATTCACGCGGCTCCACGACCGGTCCCAGCACTACTACCTATAACATCGTAATAACTATAGCTGTTCGGTGCCCGGCGTGTACGAGGAGGACTACGTATACACCTTCAGCGCCTCCGCCAGGAGCAGGGGCTCGCTACCCATAGAGGTCGTTACGAGCAGCGGGCACAGGATCGTGGTTGACGAGCCCCCCGAGGGGTCGAAGGGGACGGGGCCAAACCCTATAGAGCTCTTCCTAGCCTCGCTAGCCTCCTGCGCCACAGCATCAGTACTGATACACGCTACGCGCCTAGGGGTCAAGATCGAGAGCATCGAGGCTAGGGCATCGGCGAGCTTCGATATAAGGGGGTTCCTAGGGATCGAGGGCTACGACCCCTCGCTGAGGAACGTGAAGCTCGTACTCAGGATCCGTGGAAGAGATGAGAAGGCGCTTAGAGAAGCTGTGGACAAGGCTCTGAACACATGGGTTGTAGGCTCAACAGTTCTCCGAGGCACACATATCGATACCAACGTAATTATTGAGAGGTGCTGAGCAGGTGCTCAGCTACTTTATCCCTAGCTCGAGCTTTCACCGCAGCCTAAACCTCTCCCTGAACCCTCTGCTCGCCTTAGCTATACCCTCCAGGTCCTCATCGCTTAGTAAACGCCTAAGCTCTTCGAATGCTGCTCTAGCCCTAGAAATCTTTGTCTTCCTGTAGAGCTCTAGTAGAAGCTCGCTTCAGCTACTACCCTTCTCCTTTTCGAGGAGCTCCTCAACCTCCTTGAGAACGGATGCTCACAATATCGCCACGTAGCTATGTAGCTATAAACGCCTAGCTCCTAATAACGGATCTCCAGTGATAGGAGACCGTCAAAAGGATTGTTTTGACGTTGCAAAGGATGTGAAGCTGTAGATGGTGTTAGATCAGCTTCTTTACTATGCGTCCCTGCTTGATCACTATGGATACGTTTCTGCTGTCTAGCAGGATCTCTGGGCTGCTGAGCGGGTTGCCCTTCACTGCTATGACGTCGGCTACGAAGCCTTTCTTGAGCTGCCCAACCCTGTCTTCGAGCCCTGCTACGTATGCTGCGTTCCTCGTGGCCGCTTCTAGGGCTTCGCGGGGCTCCATACCTATGTCCTTCACCAGCGCCACGACCTCCAGTGCGTTGTAGCCGTAGACCCTTGCGCCGGGTGGGCTGAAGAAGAAGTCGGTGCCCGTGGCCATCCTGACGCCTTCGCGGTACGCCCTCCTTACGCTGTTGACGTGGACCTGGTATACCTCCCTAGACTTCTCCAGGGCCCATGGGGGCACCCCGCTCTCCTCGCCCTTCTCTAGGAGGAGCTTGACCACGGAGAGCGTGGGGAACACAACGGCGTTCTTCTCCTTGGCGAGGTTGATCCCGTCGCTGTCTATGTAGATCGCGTGTGCGATCCTCGTGATCCCAACCTCCAGGGCGTTCACGATACCCTCAGCCCCCTCGGCATGGGCGTGTACGAACCTCCTAGCCCTCCTAGCCTCCTCAACGATCGCCTCCAGCTCATCCCGGGTCATCTGCGGGTACTCAGGCCTATCGAGCTGAGAGGCCACCCCGCCAGTTGTGAACACCTTTATGAAGTCCGCCCCTGTCCTGAGGACGTACCTAGCCGCCTTCCTACACTCGTAGGCGCCGTCGCATAGGAGGGATGCGAAGGGCTGGGTAAGCTTCGTTGTCCTCACATCCACGTACTCCGGCGGTAGGTAGTGCACATCGCCGTGGCCGAAGGTCTGGCTTATCGGGTACCCCGCTGCGACTATCCTAGGGGCCCTTATAGTGCCCTCCCGCTCTGCCTGCCTAAGCTGGAGTGCTATGACCCCACCAGCGTCGACAACCGTTGTGAACCCAGCGTCGAGAACAGCCTCTAGATCCCTGATAGCCCGGGCGACCAGGGTTGCGTAGGGGGTGAGCAGAGCCTCCTTGATGTAGTCCCCGCTCCGGAG
>QMWY01000131.1 GCA_003661865.1 Thermoprotei archaeon | reverse complement strand
CTCAGCTTATCAGCCATGCGCAGCACCCGGGGTTCTTTCGTGAATGAGAAGACGTGTATTCAAATAAATGTGGCGAGTTCACCCGGTTGAGAGGAGCTTCCTCTTTATAATGTATATCGATAGCGCCAGTAGGGCCAGCGAGGATACGAGGGCCATTATGTTGACTATGAAGGAGCCCGAGCCCGGCTCCTGCACCGGTAGGGTTATCAGGGCTAGGATCACCATCAAAATGCTTATGTTGAGGATCACCCGGGCTACCTCCAAGCTATCACCTCTTCGCGTATAGCCAGCACGCCACCCAGTGACCCTTCTCAACCTCGATCATCGGCGGGGGCTCCCTATCGCAGAGCCCAGCCTTGTAGTAGGGGCACCTAGTGTTGAACCTACAGCCGGGCGGCGGGTTCGCTATGCTGGGTATGTCAATGCTCCTGAGCTTCGGCAGCTTCTTGCTCCTCGTAACCTTCGGGTCGGGCTCCGGTAGTGCTGCTAGCAGAAGCTGGGTGTACGGGTGTAGGGGCTTCTCTATCAGCTCCTCCACACTCGCGATCTCAACTATCTTCCCAAGGTACATAACCGCTATCCTACCGCCCTTCGCTATGTACCTGAGAGTGGCTAGGTCGTGGGTTATGTAGAGAAGGCTCATCCCCAGCTCCTCCCTAAGGCGCGCGAGCAGCTTCAGGATGCCTACGCGGAGGGATACGTCGACCATCGATACGGGCTCGTCCGCCACGAGCATCTTGGGCCTAACGGCTATGGCCCTAGCGATCGATACCCTCTGGCGCTGCCCACCCGAGAGCTGGTGCGGGTACTTGTACATGAAGTCCTCGGGCGGGGTCAGCCCAACCCTCTTCAGGAGCTGCGCCACCTTCTCCTCAACATCGTCGGGGGTCGCGAGCTTGTACTTCAGCAGGGGCTTGGAGAGTATCCTGAAGATCGTGTGGACGGGGTTTAGCGAGGCGTAGGGGTCCTGGTGTATCATCTGCACCTGCTTCCTGAACTCCCTGAACTCCTCCTTGGACATACTCCATATATCCTTCCCCCTGTAGAGCACCCTCCCCTCAGCAGGCCTATAGAGCCCCACGATAGTCTTGCCCAGCGTCGTCTTCCCCGAGCCGCTCTCGCCTACGAGCCCGAAGGTCTCCCCTTCGTATATCTCCACGTTTATGTCGTCTAGAACCCTTACCCTACGCCTAGATAGGAACCTCCCCGACCTAAACTCTATGGCTACGTGCTCAACCTTTACAAGGGGCTGGACCACCACGCATCACCTCTTGGTGTATAGCCAGCACGCAACAAACCTACCCGGCTTGACCTCCACCAGGGGCGGGTCCTCACGCCTGCAGCGCTCCATCGCGTATGGGCACCTCGGATGGAATGCGCAGCCAGGTGGCAGGTCTATGAGGTCCGGTGGACTCCCAGGTATGGACTCAACCTCCTTCGTACCCTTGAGCACCGGGACCGCCTTGAGGAGCCCTCGTGTATAGGGGTGCATCGGGTCGTAGAATATGTCCTCGACGCCCCCAACCTCCATGATCTTGCCCGCGTACATGATGGCGACCCTATCCGTCAGCTCGGCCGCTATGCTGAGGTCGTGGGTTATCAGTATCATCGTTGTGCTGAACTCGCGCTTAATATTCCTAAGGGTCTCCAGGATCACCTTCTGCGAAACAACGTCTAGGGCTGATGTAGGCTCGTCGAGTATTATCAGCTTGGGCCTCAGCAGCAGTGCTAGGGCGAGCAGTGTTCTCTGCTTCATACCTCCTGATAGCTGGTGCGGGAAGCTTCTGAGCACGCGATCGGGCTCTAGCAGAACGAGCTTGAGGAGTTCACGCGCCTCTTTCAGAACCTCCTCCTCGTCAACGTGCCCCAGATGCGCCTTGGCAGTCTCTATGAAGTGGTCCTTTATCCTCATAACGGGGTTGAACGCATTCATAGCGCCCTGGAACGCTAGGGCTATCTCCTTCCACCTATACTTCCTGATTTCCTTCTCGCTGAGCTTAGCCAGGTCAACGGCCTTCCCCAGGCCGTAGTAGAGGATGGAGCCGCTGAGGATCTTGGCGTTGGTGGGCAGGAGCTTCATTACTGTCAGGGCAAGGGTTGTCTTACCGCTCCCCGACTCCCCGACTAGGCCTAGCACCTCGCCCCTGTAGATATCGAGCGATACATTGCGGACAGCCTTTACCCAGCCGCGCCTAGCCCAGTAGACCACGTTTAGGTTCCTTATACTTAGGATCAGGTTCTCCCCGGGCATCCTCAGCCACCCACCCTAAGCCTCGGGTTGAATATCACTTCAAGAACCCTTGCGAAGAGGAGGAACCCTATCTGCAGACCAACGATCGCTATTATCGGCGACATGATGTACCAGATGCTCCCCTCATAGAAGAACGCGCCTAGGACCCACGCCCTGTTCAGCATAAGCCCCCAGTTCTCGCCTATGAACGGTACGAGCCCTAGGTAGGCTAGCCCAACCTGTGCGTAGATCGCGTATATCGAGTTGAACATGAAGCTAACAGCTATGTAGGGCATTATGTTCGGTATCATCTCCGTGAATATAATGTCGAAGGTGCTGAAGCCCAAGAGCCTGGCAGCCTCTACGAACTCCCTCTCCTTCATTGAGAGGATCTGGGACCTTACGGCCCTGGCGAGCGTTGGCCAGGAGACCGAGGCTAGGAGAACCGATAGCATTGAGACGTCCTTGAACTTCACCAGGGCTGAGAGGACTGCGAAGAGTGGGAACTGGGGTATGGTCAGTATGAAGTCCGCGGTACCCATGATTATCGTATCCGCTATACCTCCCTTGAACCCCGCCAGCGCCCCTAGGAACACGCCTATCAGTGTTGTTAGGAACCCCGTTAGGAAGGCTACGGTGAGCACAACAGGTGTTCCATGGACTATCTGGGCGAATACGTCCTTACCCTCGAAATCGGTTCCCAGCGGGTGCTCCCAGCTAGGCGGTAGGTACACCTCGTTGGGGTTGCCTGCTGCTGGGTACGGCACCACCATCGGGCCTATGGTCCCCATCAAGATGTAGATGATGATTATTACGAAGCCTACGAGCCCCGCCTTGTCACTGACTATTATCTTGAATACCTCCTTAAGACCCTCGGCGTACCTCCTAAGGGTTCTACGCCTGGTCCTCACAAACGCCATTCCCGATCACCTCCCACCAACCCTTATCCTCGGGTCGAGGACGCCGTAGAGTATGTCCGCTATGTAGTTCGCTAGGATAACAGCTATGGTTATTATCAAGAATATGCCCTGCATCACCGTGTAGTCCCTTTGGTAGATCGCCTGTAGTAGCCTCAGACCGATCCCCCTATAGACGAAGACGCTCTCGATAAGAACCGAGCCGCCGAATATGAACCCTATCGAGATAGCTAGGTTCGTGAAGAGGGGCAGTATTGCGTTCCTACCAACGTAGTTAATCGTTATCCTCCTCTCCGGGAGGCCGCGGGCCCTTGCTAGGAGTACGAAGTCCTCGCCCAGCGTAGCTATCGTGCTGCTCTTCATGAGCAGAGCCCAGCTACCTATAGTCGTCAGCACGTATGTCAGTATCGGGAAGAACGCATGCTTAAGCACATCAATTATGAACTCTAGAGTGAAGCCGGGCTCCACATAGGGGCTGTAGGCACCTCTAAGCATGCTGAAGGGCACGAGCTTCCACTGAACACCGAGGAAAACTATGAAGAGCAGGCCAACGATGAAGTTGGGTATCGCGCTAAGGATCGAGAAGGTTAGCGTAAGCACTGTATCCAGCTTACCACCCCTTCTGTAAGCCATGACCATCCCTATCAGAATCCCCAGGGAGAAGCTTATGATCAGCGCCGTGGAGACCGTGAACACCGTCCATGGCAGGAACGTGGCTATGATCTTTATCACTGGCGTACCCACAGATACTATAGACTTGCCCAGGTCCCCATGGAGAACGTTCCATATGTACTTGAGGTACTGAAGCCATAGAGGCTCATCAAGGTTTATGGAGAAGAGGGCCAGGGCGAGGTTTTTAGCATCCTGGTACGACATTCCGCTAGCGCCCATCAGAGTAGCTATGTAGACATCTATGGGGTTACCGGGCATCAGCCTAATGAGGAAGAACGTGAACGTGATTGCAACGAATACCGTGACTATGGCCCTTACTCCTCGGAGAAAGATGTAGCTCCTAAGTATACTCGTTACACCCACAGCACCGCACCCTTCAAGCAGGTTCTATGCCCCTCACTCTAATAAAGATTGAATACAATCAAGCAGAGTTCACGTGTATGCACATCAATGAGTGTAAAAATAAGACCTGGGGTCCAAAATTTATTCATGTACTAATGCTTAGGGTTCACCTCCTCTTTATCGCGTACCCTATCGCTATACCCACGATCAGCAGAACTATCCCTATGCCCGCGGCAACACCCCAGTTGGTCTCGGTCTTCACTACAGTTGTTGTTACAGTCGCTCCTGGCGCTCCAGCTG
>QMWY01000130.1 GCA_003661865.1 Thermoprotei archaeon | reverse complement strand
TTGTCACTATTCTTCCTCCTGTTGCTTTCTCTAGCTTCTCCATATCGCTTCTCTTAACTCTTCTAACTGCTAGTATACCTTTCTTCGCTAGGTAGTGCTGTGCAACATCATCAATACCCTTCTGACAGATAACAACATTAGCACCAACACCAGCAATCTTCCCAACCATATCACGCAGGATGTTCTCCTTCTCCTCTAGGAACTTCCTCATCTGTAGCGGGTCCATTATCCTGATCTCGGCATCGAGCTCCGGCTTCTCAACCTCTAGCGGTGCGTCTATAAGGGCTATCTTCGCCTTCTCAACCCTCCTAGGCATAGCAGGATGCACAACCTCCTTATCAAGCACTACTCCGTACACCAGCTTAGAGTCTAAGAGGCTTGCACCATGCTTCTTTATTATCTGTACGCTGTCGAGGTCTACGTACCACTTATCGCCGCGCTTTTCAGCGATCTGCTTGACAGCCTTCACCGCCATATCTGCTAGGTGCTCACGAGCACCATGAACGGCCTTGCTGGTCAGAGCCGACATGGCGATCTTCATGAGGAGTCCTTCATCATTTATGTCTATGGGCTCTGATATCTTGTACGCTATCTCAGTAGCGTACTCTAGTGCACGCTTGTAGCCTGACACTATTACCGTTGGGTGTATACCCTTCTCTATAAGCTCCTCAGCATTCTTGAGGAGCTCACCAGCGATGATCACGGCAGTCTTGGTGCCATCACCGACCTCCTCGTCCTGGCCCTTAGCGATCTGAACTAGCATCTTAGCTGCGGGGTGCTGGACATCCATCTTATCTAGGATCGTCGCACCGTCGTTGGTTATGGTTATGTCCCCGAGAGCGTCGACAAGCATCTTATCCATTCCGCGAGGCCCGTAAGTCGTCCTTATGATTTCCGATACTGTAACGGCAGCCATTATGTTGGCTCTTAACGCATCCCTGCCAGCGGTTCTCGAGGTTCCCTCCTTCAGTATGATGACGGGGATACCCGTGGGTTCGTACTGAGGCACCGTCGCCATTGCCCTTGCACCTCCAACGAGGTGATTAGGAGCGCTTCTATATAAACCTTACGTATAAGTGCGAGCTTCTCAGCTACCCTTAAAAGATACGCTGGGCACACTAGTGACTAGGTGGCAAGATGGGTAAAGTGAGGATATCGCTCGTCAAGAGAACCGCTAGAAAGCTCTTAGCGCTATACCCGGACCTATTCACAGATGACTTCGAGCATAATAAGGAAGTTGTTAAGAAAGTGCTCATAACACCCTCTAAGAAGCTCCGCAACCAGATAGCGGGGTACATAACTCACCTAGTTGCCTTAGAGAAGAAGAGGCGTTCTCAGGAGCAGCCAGCGTAGCAATAAGACTCCCGTCTAGGTGGTGAAATGAAGGTAGTGTTCCTAGGAGGTCTAAAGAGGATTGCCGGAGAGTCTGTTGAACTAAGCATTGAGAAGCCTACGAAGCTACGCGACTTGATAAAGCTGCTTTCTGAGAAGCTGCCTAGGGTCACCGAGTTCTTAGACTCGGTAAAGGGGGTTAAGCCCGGTTTCCTCATGTTCATCAACGGTATTGATTACTCTCTTCTCGGTGGGGTAGATGCCACTATAGATGACGATGATGTCATACACGTGGTGCCCGTAAACCATGGTGGATAAGGTACTAGAGCTTGCGCTCTTAAAGCTCGATACGGATAGCGATGTTAAGTACTTGAAGCACCTGATTACTGAATGCTCAAAAGGAGCTGAAGAGTGTAGAAGTAGGATAGCCCTGTTCCCCAACGTTGGTGTGGGGCTAAGGACCATCCTGTATGCATACGTATCAGCCCTCCAAGCATTCAATACTAAAACCAATGTTTCTAGATCCATAGATGTAGAGACCCTTATACGGATCTTCGGCACTAGGCAGATAGGAATTGTCATAAGAAGCATCGAAGAGCACATTCCTACTAAGCGCAGGAGCTTTATCGTGATCGCTCCCGCGCGTTGTCTCGAGGTTCTAAAATGTGTTGAGGTGAGATCCATTAACTCAAGCCTAAGGCTCATGGATCTATCGATTCAAGAGAGGGCGGTGCCTTGGGTTATTAAACATGTGTATCCGCATAACGTGATCGAGAGGCTTAACGGCGCCCTAGTACATATAGAGGCAGTAGCGCTATCACGCATACTCTTCAAAGAGTAGCCCGCTTAGACACGTAGACCCTAGTGCCCAAGTTACAAAGTTTTTATCCCCCGCCAAAGAGTCGTATTCACGACCAAGAGCGTGTGGCTGGTAGCTATGCTGCTGGAGGAGGAGTGGGAAGAAGAGGAGGAGTGGTGGGAGGAAGAGGAGGAGTGGGAGGAGGAGTGGTAACAAAATACTTTTTGAAGCCCGTGTTAGTGTGCTTGCTCGCTTAGCAGGGAGTTTGTGAATGATTAGAGGGGAGGTCAGCAAGCCATGGCTAGGGTAGCGGTTATAGATTACGAGCTGTGCCACCCCGATAAGTGCGGTACGCCATGCATAAGGTTCTGCCCGATTAACAAGACAAGACCTTACAAGGCTATCGAGCTGTCGCCTGAGAGAGGCAACAAGCCCGTGATCAAGGAGGAGTTCTGCATAGCATGCGGGATATGCGTTAGGAAGTGCCCTTACCAGGCTATAAGGATAGTTAACCTACCTGAAGAGTTTGAGGAGAAGCTTGTGCATAGATATGGTCCTAACGCCTTCAAGCTCTACGGCCTTCCAACCCCCGTGCAGGGGAAGTTTGTAGGTGTTATAGGCAAGAACGGCAGCGGCAAGACCACGGCCATGAGGATCCTGGCGGGAGAACTGATCCCGAACCTCGGACGCTACGATAGGAAGCCTAGTGTAGACGACGTGATCAGGAAGTTTAGGGGGACCCAGCTACAGAACTACTTCTCCAAGCTCTATAACAAAGGCCTGAGAGTTGTGCACAAGATCCAGCGCATCGACGTGATCCCCCGATTCATACGGGGGGAGGTCCGCGAAGTACTAAGCAAGGTGGATGAGCGTGGAATACTTAATGATGTCGTGGACTCGCTATACATGAAGTCAATGCTTGCTAAATCTATCAGGAACCTCAGCGGGGGTGAGCTACAGAAACTCGCCGTAGCCGCCGCGATCTTGAGGCGTGCCGATGTCTACATATTTGATGAGCCGGGTACGTATCTAGACATCCGTGAGCGCCTTAGACTTGCTCAGACGCTTAGGGATTCCCTGCCTAAGAACGCATATGTGCTCGTAGTAGAGCATGATCTGACACTGCTTGACTACGTATCGGATTACGTATCAATAGTTTATGGAGAGCCCGGGGTTTACGGCTACTTCTCTAAGATCTACGGAACGAGTGCTGGCATAAACCACTTCCTAGAAGGATACCTTCCAGCCGAGAACATGAGGATAAGAAGAGAGAGGATCGTGTTTAGGCTTCACGAAGCACGAGAGGATGCTGAGTACATAGCCTCTACCCAGGAAATCATGGCGGAGTGGTCGCGCATCAGGAAGAGGCTCGGATCGTTTGAGCTTATCGCAGAACCAGGAGCTGTACATAGGGGTGAGGTCATAGGCCTCATAGGCCCGAACGCTATAGGGAAGACAACGCTCATTAGAATCCTCGCAGGCGAGCTACAGCCGGACGAGGGTTACACAACGGTATCAGCATACACGGTGAGCTACAAACCGCAGTATATAAACGCTGACATGTTTGAGGAAACCGTTGAAGAGACCCTTGAGAAGGCGAACAAGGCATGCCTCGACGCATCCTCGTGGCTATTCAACGACGTAATAGCTGCCTTAGGGCTTAATAGGCTGTACAAGAAGTCTGTGAGGAACCTCAGCGGGGGTGAGCTACAGAAGCTCGCCGTAGCAGTAGCGCTGGTTAAAGAGGCTGATATATACCTTCTGGACGAGCCCTCGGCACATGTGGACGTAGAGGATAGGTTAGCCATAGCCCGCGCCATAAAGAGGATCGCGCGTATAAGAAGAGCTAGCGTATTCATAGTGGAGCACGACTTCACACTCATCGACTACGCCGTGGACCGCCTAATAGTGTTTAGCGGAACCCCCGGTAGGCAGGGGCTCGCCTCTTCACCGGGACCTGTTAAGAACGCCTTGAACACCTTCCTACGGAACCTCAACATAACATTTAGACGTGACCCTCGCACGGGCAGACCAAGGATGAATAAGCCTGGCAGCTACCTTGATCGTTACCAGAAGTCGATAAATGAGTACTTCTACACCGAGATCAGGGCTTCTACGCAGGAGGAAGGAGTGTAACCGTTTTAGTTAATGGACATGTACCACTACGTAACAACCTTTTACAGAGGCACAGTAATTAAGTGGTTTTGAGAACACCCAAACTGAGGTGAGCGGTAAGTGCCCGAGGAGAAGCAGAAGGTGACGCTATCAGTCATAAAGGCCGACATAGGCTCACTAGCGGGCCACCACGTCGTGCATCCAGATACCATGGC
>QMWY01000129.1 GCA_003661865.1 Thermoprotei archaeon | reverse complement strand
TTGCTCTCGCTGTACTCAAGCTCGTTGATATTGATGAACCTTGCGCCGAGGCGCTCGGCGTATGCGGCAACCCTGCACAGCCCCTCCGCAGCCCCCGGTATGGCGGGTACCTCAACACCCACATCCATCGAGGTCTCCCGCGCCGCGTACTCAAGCGATCTGAACGACTGAGGGTAGCGGGGGTGAAACCTGATCTCGTCTAGTCCCAGTCTATCTAGGCGTCTAAGCACCTCCCGCGTTGCGTAGCCTCCATGGGTGTATAGGTGTACGTGGAACCCCTGCCCGTAGACGTCCTTGACGAGCCTCAGGATCTTCTCCACCCTCTCGATCGCTGACAGGGGCTCCCCGCCCGTGATCGAGATGCCGCGGGCCCCTACAACCTCGATCTCCTCCAGCACCCTATCTAGGCTGTCTACACGCTCCTCATCCACGTAGAGCGCATCGGGGTCTCTACGCCCTATACCCACGGGACAGTAATAGCAGTTCGCCTCGCAGAACCCTGTTACGAACACCACCACTTTGAGCCCACGCATACAGAGCTCACATCCCCGCGGGAGGCGACCACGCCATAGACCCACAACCCTGAGCCTCTCAGCGGAGCGCTCAGCACGCATCAGGGGCAGCCTCCCTAAACATCCTGTTTTCGCGGCACAGCATCTCAACAACCTGCTCCACGGGTGTATCCGGAGGCACCTCAACCTCTACGAAAAGCCCTGTTCTGCCCACCCGCTCACGTCGCGTAAGCGCTTCGACCCTATCCTTGACAACCTCTATAGGTACCTTGAGCACGCGGGCGACCACGTGCTCGTTGCCAACGATCGAGTACTCTACGTGGCCCCAAGGCCTAGGCTCCACCATGAACAGCCTCTTGTTAACCCCCGGTACGCGTAGGCCCCTTTCGATACCCTGCAGCGTTACGAAGCCGCTGAAGCGGTAGAAGTGGTACTCAACGCTCCTGAGGCGGGAGAGGGGAAGGGTTACCGATACAAGCCCCTCTGGATCGAGGTAGATGTAGACCTTTGGGGTGTGCACAGGTGTTGGCTGTACGACGACACGGCTATACACCCTGAAGCCGCCCCTCTCGAGGCACAGCTCAACGATTGAGGGGGAATAGGGGTTTAGGAGCACCACATCTACATCGCTCCCCTTATCGACATCCCCGCGCGCAACGCTTCCATGGACTATGGGGTCCCCGAGGCCGCACGCCACCAACACCTTCATGATGCGGCGGGCAACCCCCCTCTTCTCCTCTAGAAGCCTCCACCTAGCCTCATCGTACACCACCTCGCGGTAATGCGATGGCGGCCCCACCTTCTCCCTAGGCATCCCCTGCACACAGCACGTACTGTGCAGAAACCGATAAAATAGTTGGAGTAGCGCTGAGCAGACGGGTGTATTGCTGGATGCTGAGCACGCTGCAGGCCCTTCTGCTATTCCTAGCGGTAGAGCTCCTACTAACAACTATGGGGTACCTCGCCCAGAAGGGCGAGGGGTTCCGTCTAGGCCGTGTGATCCTGAGCTTCTCGCCCGGGACCTTAGTTGTGAAGCTGGGGCGGCCGATTAAGGGGCGTGGTGAGCCGAGGGGCTTCGACCTATGGGCGGCTGTGTCTCTAGCATCGCTCTTCTTAGGCATAGCAATGTTCTACATCTACGTCTTCCCGGCAACGGCGTCGTTCCTCGGAAGTGTGCTCGCATCGATAGCTATGGGTAGGGGCGTGCCCCGCGAGACCCCGCCTATAGCGCCGATAGTCCCGGGGATCACCATATCCCTAGACGCCCTGCCCTACATCCTGGCGTCCATAGGTGTTGCGCTCGTGTTGCACGAGGGCTTCCACGCGTACCTAGCCATACGCGAGGGTGTTGGCGTTAGGAACTGGGGGGTGGGGGTGATGCTGATATTCCCCATAGCCTTCGTCGAGGTCGACGAGCCCTCCATGGAGGCCAAGCCCCTATGGACGAAGATCAAGGTTGTGGGGGCGGGTATCGTGGCCAACCTCATCGTGGCGCTGATCGCGCTCGCCGCGCTCAACGCCATGGGGCTCGCCGCCTCCTCAGCCCTTAGCCCCGCCGTCAAGATCGTCGGGGTTTCGTGCTCGATATGCGGCGCGCCGAGCGGTTCGTGCCCTGCTGAGCGCTTCGGGTTCCGCGTAGGGGAGCTCATAGCGGCTGTTAACGGCAGCCCCATCAGGAGCTTCGAAGACCTTCACCGGGTTCTGAGCGTAGGCAACGTCAGCTACGCAACACTGATCTTCACCCTGTGCGGTGCGGGGGCGTGTAGGAACGTCACGGTGGTCTCCAAGCCTAGGAACGGGCGTGTGTGCCTAGGGGTTAGGCTCGTTGCAACGGCGGTGTACAAGGGTAGCTATAGGGAGGCGCTACTGTTCATGAGCGGGATGACGCTACTGCAGTTCATGTACATAGTAAACGCGAGCCTGTTTGTCATAAACGCGGTGCCTCTCTTCATAACCGACGGGTCCCGTGCCCTGCTCTATCTAATCGAGAGGCTTCTACGCGGATGGAAAGGGGCCGTTGTAGGCGGTTTGTTCACCTTTATCCAGCTCCTAAACGCCGTGCTCCTGGCCATGGCCATAGCGTTCGCCATATACGTCATGGCATGATCGCTATGATTAGGCTGAGGCCCGCTAAGGACGAGGATATGGGCAGGGTTATCGAGCTTGAGAGGCTTTGCTTCAAGCACCCCTACCCCCCGCCCGTACTCTACATGCTTAGGGGGCTCTACCCCGAGCTCTTCATAGTTGCTGAGGTCGGGGGCAGGGTTGTTGGCTACGTATCCGCCGTGGTCCGCAGGGGCGGCGTTGGGCACATAGTATCCCTATGCGTAGACCCGGGGTATAGGCGTAGGGGTATCGGCAGGGCGCTTATGGAGGAGGTCGAGCGCAGACTCAGGGGGCTGTTCGAGGTAAGGATGCTGAGGCTCGAGGTGAGGGTGAGCAACAAACCCGCCATCAACCTGTACCAGAGTCTAGGGTACCAGGTCGTCGAAAGGGTGCCAGGGTACTACCCCGATGGGGAGGACGCCTACGTAATGGTTAAGCCTACGCGGGGTAAGGGTAATACCCTCGAGAGCGCTGAGTTATGATCGTGGGGACTCCGCGTCTTGGAAGAGGTGCTCACAGCCTACGTGCTAGACGCGAGCTACGAGGTCGTAGGCAACGAACCCCACGTGGTTCTGTGGGCGGTTACCGAAGACGGTAGGAGGGTGCTGCTACGTGATAGGAGGTTCAGGCCTTACTTCTACGTGCTGCCCGAGGAGGGGGCCGATCTAGATGTGCTGGCTGAGAACATCAGGAGGCTTTCGAAGCCCCGCTCCCCGATAATACGGGTCGAGGTTGTTGAGAAGAGGTACTTTGGGAGGCCCGTGAAGGCGCTGAAGGTAACAACGGTTATACCGGAGTACGTCAGGGAGTACCGCGAGGCTGTTAGGAGGCTGGCAGGCGTTGCTGATGTACTGGAGGCCGACATAAGGTTCGCGATGAGGTACCTTATAGACAACAGCATAACCCCCTGCACCTGGACCGTTTTCAAGGTCCGCAGGCTCGGGAAGAGCCCCGAGTACCTAGTCGACGAGGTCTACGAGATTATAGACATCGTCAAGAGGCTTGAGAAGTTCGTCCCGCCACCACTCCGCGTAATGGCTTTCGACATAGAGGTCTACAACCCGCGCGGCACCCCGAATCCGCGCCGGGACCCCGTCATAATCATAGGTGTTGGCACCCCTGAGCACGGGATCGAGCAGCTCGTGGCCAAGGACGGCGGCGATAGGGATGTCATAAAGGGCTTCGTCGAGCTCGTCAAGAAGCTGGACCCCGACGTGATAGTAGGGTACAACACCAACAAGTTCGACTGGCCATACCTCCTAGAGAGGTCCCGAGTGCTAGGGTTAAAGCTTGACGTATCGCGGAGGAAGGGGGTTGAGCCTAAGACGAGCGTCTACGGCCACGTCTCCGTTGCCGGTAGGCTAAACGTAGACCTGTACGACTTCGCTGAGGAGATCCCCGAGGTAAAGGTCAAGACCCTTGAAGAGGTTGCCGAGTTCCTAGGCGTTATGAAGAAGAGCGAGCGGACGATGATACCAGGGCACGAGATCTACAAGTACTGGGATGACCCTTCGAAGCGCGAGGTGCTGCTTAGGTACTCGAGGGATGATGTTAAGGCTACGCTCGGTATAGCCGAGAAGATCCTGCCGTTCGCCATCCAGCTATCCAGCATAACGGGCCTCCCCCTAGACCAGGTTGGGGCTGCTAGCGTCGGGTTTAGGCTTGAGTGGTACCTGATGCGAGAGGCGTATAGGCGTGGGGAACTCGTGCCCAATAGGGTCGAGAGGCCCTACGAGCCCTACCGAGGCGCCATTGTGCTGGAGCCTCTTAGGGGCGTTCACGAGAACATAGCGGTGCTGGACTTCTCATCGATGTACCCGAGCATAATGATAAAGTACAACAT
>QMWY01000128.1 GCA_003661865.1 Thermoprotei archaeon | reverse complement strand
TAGGGGTGTTCTACCGCGCCGACCCTGAGGAGCTTAAAGGCGTTGTACCTAGGCCTCTAGAGCCCTCGCCCCGGGCGAGCTGTTCGCGTATATCGCGGAGATAGTCTCCCACAGCTCATCCAGCCCAGAGCTCCTGATCGAGATGCCGGATACCCTACAGTACTCCGAGGCGGCGTTCTTCGTAAAGGTGACCTACCGCGGGAGGAGCTAGGCGGCTTCGCAGCTAGGTCCTCCTACACCCTGTTCAGGCTCCGCGTAGAGCTTGAGGAGAACGGGCCCTCGGAGAGGCTACTGCTCCTAGACATGGGCCCCATACTCCTCCCGCGCTACTTCCCAGCACTAGCCCCCGGCCTCACCGAGGTTAGGATCCGTAGAGGTCGTCGGTGGCGCTAACGGTGATCTGCACTACCTAGAGCCGCGGGGAGGAGGTGTTGCCGAGGGCTACTACTTCCACCTCTACCTGAGGCCAACTAAGCTCGAGGTCGTTGCAGAGATAGGGCCGATCAGCAGCGGGTCCTGAGCAGTGCTCTACGCCGCCCTCTCCACCGAGGGCCTCGCAGCCTCCCCAGCGACCCGGGGCACGGCTGTGCTACACCTACGCGCAGCCGAGCTCATGAGGCCGACGAGCTCCTCGATAAGCTCCCGCGTCTCCTCACACCTACCCGAGTTGTTGTAGGCCCTGCAGATCGATACGAGGAGCTCTGCCATGATGCTCCCAAGGACCCTCACCCTGGACACGGCCACGTCTATGAAGTACTGGAGCCCCTCGCGCGTCAGCCTACACACCTTCTTACCCCCATCGCCGCGGGAGTCGCAGGTTATCAGCCCCTCGCTCTCTAGGTAGCTCAGCAGGGGGTAGAGCGAGCCCGGCGCAGGCCTCCACGCACCCCCCGTCATCTCCTCGATGCGCTTCATGATCTTGTAGCCGTGCGCCTCCCCATCGGTTAGCACGGCCAGTATGAGGAGGCCTAGGAACCCGCGTAGGTTAACGCCCTTGTCCAGAGGCATAACCGGTAGCCCCGCAGAGCATTTTAGTATACGGTTATATCTGGGCCCCCAGACCTACTTAAAAATCTCCCTCCTTATCTGCCAAAGCATGACCGTTATCCCACCAACGGTTAGTACCAGTAGGAACAGGGTCGCTACGAACCCCGGCCCGAAATTGCCCTGGGATGCGTAGAACGCTAGGGCTACCAGGAGCAGGAATAGGGCCCAGAAGAGGACCACTAGGAAGAACCTATTGGACTCGAGGACCACCACCCCCATCGCCACCGGCACCCCGGGCAAGGGCCCTAGCGCATGCGTAGGCGGCGGCTGCGGGGACCGATAGGGATAGGGCTATGGCGCCCTCCACAGCCCAGGGGTTCCTGAGGTACGCTAGGAGCAGTACTGCTGCGGCGTTGAGCCCCGAGTGCATAGCCATGGCCCCTACGAGCACCGGGATGCTCCTCCTGGCAGCAGCGTACGCAACGACTATAGATACCAGTGCGTGGAACGCTATTGCAGAGTTCCTCTCTAGGGCTCCGGGGAGCAGCTGGTGGTACCCCAGCCCCCTCATAGCGGCTATGGGCAGCGCCGCTACGTAGATGAGGAGGGCCTCGGTAACGCCCCAGCCCAGCCCAAGGGAAACAGCATCGCGAACCCTATAGGAGTCGCCCCTCGATAGGATACGCATAACCGCGTACCTAACCCCCTCCTCGAAAACACCGGAGAGCAGGACCAGCAGCCACATACGCTGCTGGGGGGCGAGGGCCGTGGACGCCGCGATGATAACGGGTATGCGCAGGGCGTAGGCGAGGAGCCAGCCACCCCCTCCCGCAGCAGCTGCGATCCACCTCCTCACGCTTAGGTCGGCTGCTGTGAACAGGGCTACGGCGCCGGGCACGAGGGCTATTGTGGCCAGCGCCACCAGCTCGGCAGGCACCATGCGATCCACACTCCTATAAATAGCCACGCCCCCAGGTATATAGCCGTGGGGGGCGTTGCACAGACACGTTTTCCAGAGCATAGCAGCTGGAATAGCCTCGTGGCCAGTGGTATCGCTAGCCCTTCTGCTCAGAGCGGGTGAGGCGGCCAAGGTTATGGAGGAGGTTGTTAGGAGGCAGCTCGAGGCGTCGGGCGCTCCCCCGGGTGTTGTTGAGGAGGCGGTTAGGAGCGTGGCCCCCACGATCTCGCTCTCCATAACCCTAGCTCCGCTGGGAGCCCTGCTCCAGGGAGCCCTGATCGGGGCTCTGCTGGGCCTCCTGTACTCATGGCTCGCCGACCGCGGTGTTGGGCAGCGGGTGGCGGCTGCTGTAACCGGGGGGTTCGGAGCCCTTGTGCTGGGAGCCCTACCCCTCCTAGCAATGATCCTTTCACAGCCGTGGGTCTACGCACCCCTCGTAGACCTGGTGCTCCCCCTGGTCCTCGGGGGCTGGGGCCTGTACACAGCGCTGCTCATCCTATTCACCCTGCCCGGGCCGTGGAGGAGGCTTGGTGAGGCGAGGCCCTCGGAGTACTAGCGCGTTCTAGTCGAGCCTCCAGTCGAGGAGGCGCGCCGCGGCACCCGTCGCCGCTGCGGAGAGCAGTGCCAGGTAGCCCAGCAGGATCAACGGGTCGATCAGCGACGAGCCCAGGGTTAGCCCGCGGAACGCCTCCGCAGCCGCAACCGTGGGGATCGCTAGGGATGCGTAGCTGAGGGGCTCCGGCAGCCTCGACGCCGGGTAGTAGACGGGCGGTATGAACACTAGGAGCGTCGATATGAAGCTCGGCAGGGCCCCCACCTCCTTAACGCTCCTCATCCTAAGCCCGATCACGCCGGAGAGCGGGGCGAGCGTGAAGGTGAGCAGGGCCGAGATCGCTAGGGCCCAGAGGGGAGATAGGGGGCTGCCCGAGGCCCATGCATACAGCGCGATCAGGGGGATCGTCGAGAGCCCCGCATCGAGGTAGCTGGCGACCACATGGGCAAGCAGGTATACGTGGGGCTTCATAGGCGAGGCTATGAGCATCTCTAGGAACCTGTACACCTCGCGTTCGTACGCCACGTCCTGCATAACCCCTGTGGCCACCCATACACCTGTGGAGACCACTCCCCCCGCGAGTACCTGGATGAGCTCTGCAGTGCTTAGCCTATACACGAGGGCGAAGTACACCGGTATCAGCGCCACTATGGGTAGCTGCACCAGCATGGTCCTGTAGCGCAGCGATGACTTCAGGAGGGCCGCGGCTAGCCCAACCAGCTGCCTAAACCACCTAGGCACCTCCGACCACCTCTGCGAACACGTCCTCTAGGTCGACGGGCTTCACCCTCGCCTCGCCACCCTCGAGCAGCACCTCTTCAGCGATCCTAAGCGCCTCCTCCGAGCTCCTGGCGTAGACGTAGGCTATGCTCCCGTACTCCCTAACCCTGTACCCCGACTCGGCGACCCAGTCCGGCAGCTTCTCGGTAGACACAACGACCTTGTAGCGGTAGGGGAGCTTAGCCACGAGCTCCCGCGGGCTCCCCTCGGCAACGCGCCTACCCGACTCTATAAGCAGGACACTATCGGCCACGTTCTCCGCCTCCGTAAGCTGGTGCGTTGAGAACACTATGGTCTGCCCCTCCCTGCTAAGCCTCTTCACGTAGCCCCAGGTAGCCCTACGCGCCTCTGGATCAAGCCCCGCCGTGGGCTCGTCTAGGAACACAACCTCGGCTCCCGTAGCCAGGGCCATGGCGAGCAGAACCCTCCTCCTAAGACCACCCGAAAGCTCCATGACGAGCCTGCTGCGGTGCTGCCAGAGGTCGAGCTCCTCCAGAACCCTCCTAGCCTCCTCCCTAGCCTCCAACATCGAGAAGCCGCGGGCGAGCATGTAGTAGTACACGGCTTCGAACACCCTTAGTGTTGAGGAGAAGGGCGAGGCCTCCTGGGGCATGAGGCTCACGAGCCTCCTAACCCTCCACGGCTCCTCAGTAACGCTGTAGCCCATCACCTCTACCCTCCCGGAGCTAGGCCTTATGACCGTCGCGGAGATCCTTATGAACGTCGTCTTCCCAGCGCCGTTAGGCCCTGCTAGGCAGAACAGGGACCCCATCGGGATGCGTGTGCTCAGCCCCTTCAGCGCCACCACCCCACCCCTATACACCTTGACTAGGTTCACAGCCTCCAGGGCAGGCGGCCTTGGCACGGCGTTCACCGGGCTCAGCTTGGTGAGGGGCCTGGCTTAAACCCCTATGTAGAGAGGCATTGGTAGAGCACAGCCGCAGCCTCGGTAGACAGGGCTCTACACCCTACAGGTTAAAGCCTTGGGGGCTGCAGCTCCTGTTGGAGCACCGGGTGTAGAGGTTTGCTCAGCGATAGGGAGCTGGACGCGATATTCTCCGCGCTCTCCCACCCGATCAGGAGGAGGGTCGTGGCGCTGCTAGCGGCCCACCGCTCCATGAGCTACAGCGAGATCCTGAGGGCGGTAGGCGTTGAGTCAAGCGTGCTCAGCTTCCACCTGAGGAAGCTAGGGGACCTTGTGGAGAAGAGGGGTGATGGGAGCTACGCCCTCACACCCCTAGGGGAGGAGGCGGCCCGTATC
>QMWY01000127.1 GCA_003661865.1 Thermoprotei archaeon | reverse complement strand
GTATGGACGCTGCGTGGATAACCATCGAGTGGGCGAGGATCTTCCCGAAGCCCACGTTCGAGGTCGAGGTCCCTGTTGAGAAGAGGGATGGGGGGATCGTAAGCGTCAACGTGGATAGGGAGCACGTGGAGAGGCTGAGGAGGCTCGCCAACCTAGATGCGCTTAAGCACTACAGGAAGATCCTCGAGGACTGGAGGAGCCGCGGGGGCATGGTCATAGCAAACCTGTTCCACTGGTCCCTCCCGACATGGCTCCACGACCCGATAAGGGTTAGGAAGCTCGGGCCCGATAGGGCCCCGGCGGGCTGGGTTGATGAGAGGACCGTTGTGGAGTTCGCGAAGTTCGCGGCGCTGGTGGCCAGCGAGCTCGACGATGTTGTGGACGCGTGGTACACGATGAACGAGCCCAACGTAGTGGCGACCCTGGGCTACGTCCATGTAGGGGCCGGGTTCCCGCCGGGGTACCTAGACCTCAGGTGCTTTGAGGAGGCTGTGAAGCACCTAGCAGAGGCGCATGCCCGTGCCTACGAGGCTGTCAAGCTCTTCTCCAAGAAGCCCGTGGGGATCGTTGAGTCGGTATCGAAGTGGGAGCCCCTCACCGAGGAGGATCGGGCGGCTGCCGAGAGGGGGTTTGAGCACAACGTCTGGCCCATAGAGGCGGCTGTGCATGGCAACCTCCTCGGGAGGTACCGCGAGGACCTCAAGGGCCACCTGGACTGGATAGGGCTCAACTACTACAGCAGGCACGTCGTTACGAGCGACCCTAGGAGCCCGCTGGGTTTCAGAACCCTACCAGGCTACGGCTTTGCATGTGAGCCACGCGGGACCTCTAGGGCTGGTAGGCCATGCAGCGACTTCGGCTGGGAGATATACCCAGAGGGGCTCTACGACGTCCTCAAGACCCTGTGGAACAGGTACCGCCTACCGATCTACGTCACCGAGAACGGGATCGCGGACGCTGAGGATAGGCTTAGGCCGCACTTCATAGTAGCGCACCTGTACCAGGTGTACCGCGCTAGGAGCGACGGTGTTGATGTGCGCGGCTACTTCCACTGGAACCTCGTCGACAACCTCGAGTGGGCCCAGGGCTACAGGATGAGGTTCGGCCTATTCTACGTAGACCTCAAGACCAAGAAGAGGTACGCTAGGCCGAGCGCCCTGGTCTTCAGGGAGATCGCGAGGGGCAAGGAGATCCCCGAGGAGCTGAGCCACCTAACGGAGCCCCCGCAGGTGCGCTGACGTACCAGCACCTCCCCATTTTTTACAGCACCCGGTTTCACGGGGACCCCGCACCCCATCAGGAGCCGCCCTTCTTGACCGTGATAAGTATCCCCATGGAGGTGGGAACGATCGAGTGGCTCCAGATGGACGCCCTCTCCTCTAGGTACCTGAAGAAGCTTGGTGGAGGCTGGGGCACGTAGGCGTTGTGGAACATCGCCACTCCTCCTCTGCGTAGCCTGGTTTCTAGGAGCTTCAGCACCTCTAGGTACTGGTGCTTATCCACATCCACGAAAGCTATGTCTATGGTTCCCGGCGCCTGCCCCTCTATGTACCTCAGGGCGTCGCCCTCAACGAATCCTAGCTCCGCCCTCTCCATACGGACCCTGCCGAGGATCCTCCTACCCACGTTGAGCAGCTCTCCGAACCTCTCGATAGCCACGACGCTGCAGCCCCCGCTCCTACACGCATCCTCGAGGGCCCACGCGATCCACAGCGTCGAGTACCCGGCGCCGGCCCCCGCATCTATAGCTCTAACCCCACCGCCCCTGAGGGCTGCATATACGTACACCGCTGTGTAGATGGCGTAGCCGTCCTCAACGTCTATCCTGGGTATGTAGAGCCTATCCGACTCCCTCCTCAGGAGCTCCTCAGCCTCGCGAAAGCTCAGCAAGCAGGGACCCCTCTGGTAACCGAGGTACCTAGGGTAATACGCTCGGAGGGGAGACGCCTGAGCTTCTCGGAGCTACCCTTCCCCTCCCTAGAGCCGGATGAGAACGTCTGTCCCAGCACCGCTCTCCGCTGGGGCCTTGACGCGGCTGGCGATCGTGTGTAGCCCCAGGTCATCTAGGATCTCCCGAAGGATCTCCTTGCCCCTCAGCACCCCTGTTCTCAAACAGGTGATCGGGATCCTGAGGGCGGTTTCCAGAACCTCCTTGCTTAGGTAGGGGGCCACGACCTCGACGCCTAGGCACCTAGCGATCTCGAGCTCCGGGTACCTTCCGCAGTAAGCGTACCTAGCCCTGAGCTCCTCAAGCCTCTCCGAGCCTAGGGTGAGCAGGAAGCTATACCCGGCGAAGATCTCGTCCCCTCCCGACCCGGTGTAGATGCAGCTACACCCATCTTCACGAGCCCTGAGCAGCGCTGCGTAGAAGACAACATCGTTCCTAAGCTCTATGTAGTCGGGCTCGACGCTTATACACCTCCTGACCACGGGTATCGCCTCCCCTACGAAGCCCCTGCCGATCCTGATCACTCTGAGCTCCATGCCAAGGGCCCTGGCAACGCGATCTGCGTAGGGGAGGTCCCGCGGAACACCTTCTGTGTAGATAACGGTGTAGCCCCTCAGGCCTATACCCGTACCCCTAGCAACGGCTGCTATAACGGAGGTATCTATACCCCCGCTAAGCGCTATGCAGCTGCACCGCGTCCTCTCCACAACCTCCCTGAGCTTCTTCAACAGGAGCTCCCTATGCACATTGCACGGCAGGGCGAGGGGCTCGGCAGGGGTGACTCGGCACTCCCTCCTCACCCTACACCACCCTAGCGATGACGTACCCCGGGTAGTGCTCAACCCTAACAACTTCGTGCCCTATGCGCCTCCGGTGAAGAGGGCTGCTGATCACGAGGGTGTGGTACTCGCCCCGCTCACCAAGGGGGTCCACCCCAAGGGCCTTCACATCCTCTACAAACCCCTCAACGCTACCCCTATCCACAACCCTGCCAAGCCAGCCACCGAGCCCCTCCCTAGCCCCTATAACTAGGGCCTCGAAGCCCGAGCCGAATATCCTGTAGGTGAGCTCCTCGGGTTCCTCGCCCCACAGGGGCTCCCTTAGGGACGCACCCGCTTCACGAGCAACGGACTCCATGTACCTAAGGTGGTCCTCTACATATACATCACCCGCAACAACCTCATCAACCCCTAGCCTGCGCAGCGCCTCGACGGTCTCGACCTTCTCGCGCCCCCTGCTCAGCCCCAGAACAACTACGGGGATCCCGGCGGCCAGAAGCGTCTCCACAGACTTCCCCATGTTGAGCAGGTGGGGGCTGGGCCGAGGAGTCTCGTACACTAGGAAGAGCCCCAGGTCGATAGGCCTCGAGAGGTAAGCTGCATAAAGCGAGTCCTTACCGCCGGAGAGTAGGGCTACGCGCATAGGCACCGTCACCTAGCTAAGTACTGTGCAGCAGCGGTATAACTATCTGGGCTAGGGATCCAGATATAATCGCCCCACGCTCAGCAAGGGCCTAGAAACCAGAGGGCGTTGCCTCGATAAACACAGCCTGGTATCCTAGAGCATCGGTTGTTAGGTATAGCTCTTCAGAGCTCTCCCGACCCCTAGGTCATCCACGAGGACTATGCCGTGCCTAGCAACATCCTCTGCAATAGGGTTGCGCTTCCTAACCAGCGCCCTGAACTCCTCCACTGTTAGGATCACTGGCTCGACAAGCGGGGTCTGTAAGAGGCACTTCACAACAGTGCTGAGCCTCTCTAGGGGGTTCTTAGGGAGAGCACCTTCTCTAACCAGCACCAGCACATCTATATCGCTCCACTCATTGAAGTCCCTCCTAGCATAGCTGCCGTAGAGAACAGCCGTCACCTCTCCAAAGACACCGCTTGCGCATACGGCGAACCTCCTAGCCTCTTCAAGGGCTCTTCTCAGCTCCTCTAGCCTCTCCCTGATAACCTTCTCCATACCTCCTCAACCCATTCTATAACCATCTTAGCCAGCTCTATAGCCTCTAGAGCCTCCTTCTCGCTGTAGTACTCCTCCGGTATACCCTCGCTCCACGCATCGGGGTACCTCGTAGGTGTGTAGAACTTGTTCAGCCTTATGCACGCCTCCCTAATGTCATTAGGGGGAGCTATCCCCAGCTCCTCAATACCGCTAAGAAGCCTTGGGAGCGAATGTCCTACCCTAGGCTTTCCACAGCCCCACAGAAGGGCTTTAAGAGCCTTCCCCGCAGCCTGGTGCGCCTTGAAGCACGCCCAGTTATAGTCGCCGTACCACGCATCACGCTTAGCAGACTCAAGGGTTCTCCTAGCACTCTCCATCCACCTCCTAAACTCATTGTCGTCCAGTATCTATACCTTACCCAAGAACCTATCTAAACGCCTTCCCTTTATCTTGATCTTAACTACGTGCCTCGGCATGCCATATCTACCTCCTTAACAATTCACTCTTTCACTACCTTCTCTATGAATAGGGTTGCCGCGGGCTTCCTTAGCAGTCCTCTAGGCTTCCTGGTAAGGCTCTGTTTAAATGGTGTAAAGAATTCTTTACAAAATGTAAAGCTTTATTTACTTTCTGTAAAGAGTTGTTTACAGGTGGTGCAGGTGCCTGCGTATCC
>QMWY01000126.1 GCA_003661865.1 Thermoprotei archaeon | reverse complement strand
TACGAGCTACATACCCACGGGTTTCCGAAGGGGTATGAATGGGCCGTTTTTGCAGGTCTTGAAGAGGCGCTCGCGCTCCTCCAAGGGAGGCGCGTAGATGTGTACGCCCTCCCTGAGGGCACACTTTTCAGGTCGGAGCAGCCCCTCATGGTTCTCGAGGGGCCGATATGCGAGATCGTGACCCTTGAGACAGCCCTGCTTGGGCTCCTACGCTTCGCGACGAGCGTAGCTACGAAGGCTGCTCGGATAAAGAAGCTCGCCCGCGATAAACAGGTTCTGTTCTTCGGTCTACGGGCCCACCACCCCGCGCTCCAGGTATCGCTTGATAGGGCGGCCTACATCGGGGGTGCAGATGCGATATCAGGAGCCCTTAGCGAGGAATACCTGGGGCTGGTACCCAAGGGCACGATGCCCCACGCCCTCATAATAGCCTTCGGCAGCCCTGTCGATGCGTGGAAGGCGTACGACGAGGTCATGCCTCCCGATGTACCGCGTATAGCGCTCTGCGACACGTTCTATGACGAGAGGTACGAGTCCCTGCTAGCCGCTCAGAGCCTTGGGAAGAAGCTGGTCGCCGTAAGGCTGGATACCCCACGTAGCCGCCGCGGTAGTATGAGGAAGATAGTCGAGGAGGTTAGGTGGACCCTAGACCTCCACGGTTACCGCAACGTGAAGATCGTTGTGAGCGGGGGCATCGGTGAGAGGGCGGTTGCTGAGCTCCGCGATGTCGCTGACTACTTCGGCGTGGGCACAAGCATAGCGTTCCCACCATCGGTCGATATATCGATGGATATAGTGGAGGTGTTTAGGGATGGGCGCTGGGTACCCGTTTCAAAGAGGGGTAAGCTGCCGGGGATGAAGCAGCTGTATAGGTGTAAACCGATCTACGAGGACTACGTAGTTCCGTGGGGGACTGAGGCGCCGAGGTGCAGAGACGACTCCGAGCCCAGGCCCATGCTCACCAAGTTTATCGAGAATGGCAGGCTTATTAGGGAGCTGCCATCGCTAGAGGAGATCAGGCGCTACGTCCTCTCCCAGCTCAGCGAGATGCCCGAGCCCGAACCCCTGGACTAGCCATGGGCCCTGGAGGAGCTCCACAGTCTTTATACAGCCCCTTAGGCAATTCTCTACCACGGTGTTGAGGTATAGGTGAGCGTACGCTATGTATAAGGCTTAGCGAGGATGTTGTTCGGGAGCTGGAGAAGGCGGCGCGGCGCGAAGGGTACCTACTGCTCAGCGACTACCTAAGAGCGATCATACATCAGGCGCTGGGCCTAGGCGAGGTGGGGGCGCCTAAGACCGCTGTGCAGCAGGCTGTGAGCCCCAAGGCTCTTGAGGAGCTCGTTGATAAGAGGCTTAGTGCGAGGCTAGAATCCATAGTGGAGAGGCTGGTGAAGGTTATCGACCGCAGGGTTCAGGACTTCATAAACCCATTCACATCGAGGCTTGAGGAGCTTGCTAGGAGGTATGCCGAGCTTGTTGAGAGGCTTGAGGCTGTTGAGCAGAAGCTTGGCGAGGTTGAGCAGAGGCTCAGGTCCGGTGAGAGGCTGGGTTACGTACCGGCGCATAGGCAGGAGTATAGGGAGGAGAGGCGTGAGCGTAGGAGGAGCGCCATAGAGATCCTTCGTGAGCAGGGCGCGATATTCGAGAGCGAGATAGCTAGGAGGATAAAGGACAGGGACACCTTCTTTGCCAAGCTTGAGAGGGAGGGTGCCAAGATACTTGACCTCCAGGGGGAGAGAATCGCCGTCGACCCAGTCTTCTGGAGCAGCTTCCTAGAGAAGCTCTCTAGGCTCGCCACGAACAATGACGAGGAGATAAAGCGCGTCCTCGGACCCTTGGAGTATAGGCTGTTTACGAGGCTCAGGGAGAGTGCGCTGATATACTACGACGCGACCCAGCGTAGGTGGAACTTCGTTGAGGCTGAGTAGCGGATGAGAATAAGGAATCACATCATCGTGGCCCTAGGCATAGCAGTGCTTTTAGCACCTCTAGACCCCGTGCACCTCGCCTCAACAGCGCTTTTCACATCCATAGGGGCCCTGATACCAGACCTCGACCTGGGCTCGGGGCATAGGAAGTACCTCCACAACGTGTTCGCGATCGTGGCGGTCTACTTAGTGGTGCTCTTGGCTACGGGCCTTGAGAGGGTGGCGTTCCTGATAGCGCTAGGCATGCTTACCCACGTGGCTAGCGACGCCCTTACGCGTAGAGGGGTGGCCCTCCTCTGGCCCATATCGAGGAAGTTCTACCGGGTTGCCGGGCTTAGGTACGATAGCAGGGTATTCGATGCGTTCTCGGTTGCGGTACTGCTGCTAGCGGTTATAGCCAGGATCCTCTATATGGGGTACACGGGTGCGGAAAGTCTGCCGCTGCTGAGCTCTGGGGACCCCGGGGTTGTGATGAGAGAACCCCAGATCTAAGCTCTTGTACCACCTAGAAACATGTGGGTTCCTCTAGGGGCTACGGGGCTGGGCACGGTATCCTGTGTTCCCGTGCACACAGCTCGAAGTCTATCCTGTGGTGCTCGAGGACGGACTTTAGTGACGCAACGGTGTTTATTATTATTCCGCGCTTATCCAGCACATCGACCTCGCTCCTCACATCGACCTTGAAGACAGCGTTGTTGAGCCTCATGGTTATCACGGTGCCGTTGACCTCTATAGATACGGGGCCGTAGCTAACCCTGATCACACCGCTGCTCTCAGCAGAGATCGCTATTCTCGGCTCAAGCTTCGCTAGGGTTACCCAGCCATCGGTCTCTGAGTAGAACCAGCGGTGGCAGATTCTGCCTCCCCTAACCCCCTCGTACAGCTTTTCTAGACACTGAGCCCTCCTCACGAGCTCCCTGAGGAGGATCGCGAAGTTGAGTATGTCGCTGAGCATAACCAGGTAGTCGCGTCTAGCCCTCCCCCCGCGTAGCGCCGAGCGGTATATCTGCTCGATTCTCAAGCGGAAGTTCTCAACAGGTTTCAGCAGCCCATCAGAGATCCTCATCTCATCCCCACCGAGGCTATACTCCTTGAGCCTCTAGTAGCTCGGCGAATCTCCTTTAAATACTTCTTGTAGCGCCCCCCTATTATACAGTTGAAGCATACCCTCCTAACACCATCGATATCGATCGAGCAGCCGTGACATACCGGGCGTCCGCAGATAGAGCACGTCGAGACCGCGGGCCTACGGTGGCACACAGAGCATGTAGTCTCGAAGCAAATCGTGCACATCCCATAGCTCTTGACGAAGTGCCGTTCGCACACGTACCTACCACAGATCGGGCATCTGTACTTGGCCGGGCGGCTCCAGCAGATCTCGCATACCCTAGTCATCGCAACCATCTCAGGTTTTTATGCCGCTGCTCCGTGATCTCCGCGGGGGATGACCTCAGGGATCCAGCTGAGCAGTGATGCAAGGTGGAGCGACGGGGACCCCGCGTAGATAAGCGGCGGAGCCTTTACGTGAACGGCTTTACCGTAACACCCTTGAGCAGCTTCAGCAGCTCCTCGCCATGCTCGGCGTACTCCCCCGGTACGTAGAGGACCGAGCACCCCTCCTTCCTCACAAGCTTGGCCAGCTCACCGTGGTTCCTACATATGAACATCCTTATCCCCAGCCTTATGTTCGAGGATACGCCATCCCTCAGCTGCTCAACAGCCTCGCTAAACCTTGAGCCTCTCATCAGAACGAACACCTTGAGCGTTGATATGCTGTTCCTAGTGGCGTGGTTGAAGGCTAGTGTTAGAAGCTCGCTGGGGCTCAGCTCCTTGGACGAGGGCTCTACGGGTATGAGGTAGCACGCCTCTATGGCTGCCACACCCACTTACTCCCTTCTCTATAGTCCAGAACCTTTATGCCTAACCTCCCTAGCTCAGCCCTTATCCAGTCAGATATGTCGTACTCCCTCCTCTTCCTAAGCTCGGTCCTAACCCTTATGATCAGATCTATGAGCTTCTCAACGATCTCCCTCTCAACAGGAGGAGCCTCGGCGAGAACCCTGTCCAGCACTCCTAGAACGCGGTTGAAGGTCCTCAGCAGCTGAAGGGCGCGCAGCGCCGTTGAGAAGCTCGGCCTAGGCTCGATATCGCGGAACACAACCGTGGTTAGGTCGTGGACTGCTGTAAGCGCCTTGGGGGTGTTGAAGTCGTTATCCATGGACTCATAGAAGCGAGTAGCTATGCTGTCAAGAGTCCTCAGCACCTTCACCTCCTCGTCCCTCAGGTAGTGGGAGGGTTCAGACTCCCTCACGATCTTCATCAAGGTGTTGGCTACTAGAACAAGCCTGTTGTAAAGATCCCTAGCCCTCCCTATAGCCGTGTCGTTGAGCTCTAGCTGCCTGCGGTAGTGCGCGCTGAAGATCCACAACCTAAGAACCTCCGCACCCCACTTCCGCAGGGCCTCACGCGCGTAGACAACGTTTCCGAGGCTCTTGCTCATCTTCTCGCCCCCTATCGTTAGGTACCCTACGTGAACCCAGTACCTAACCCACGGCTTGACTCCTAGGGCCGCCTCCGCAATGGCGATCTCGTTCTCGTGGTGGGGAAAGATCAGGTCCTGACCTCCCCCATGGATATCGAACTGTGTGCCTAGG
>QMWY01000125.1 GCA_003661865.1 Thermoprotei archaeon | reverse complement strand
TAGACCTCTCTGGCCTTTGCGTAGAGGTCTACCACAGCACCCTCTTTCTCCAAGACCTCTAGCAGCAGGCCCAGAGTCCTATCCTCCTCGGCCACCTCCCTCAATAGATCTCCCTGGCCAAAGTGCGCCAGGATGTACCCTCTACCGTAGACCGTATCGAGAAGGCGCTTCAGCCCCTCGATAACCTCTCCACATGGGGGTCCCGCCGATACGCAGAGCTTCGATACCCCAGCCCTACCACTAGAGGCGAGGCACCACATGGTCCTTCCGGGAAGCTCCAGCTTCTCTATGAACAGCGTTACCACGCCCCTCCCACCGCCGATAACGGGCTTTAGCTCTGGTACAACGCCTGCGATCTCGCGGGCGAGATGCCTAAGAAGAGTCTTGACAAGGGGTTTCAGACCATCCCAGTCCCCACCCATCCGGTCGGCGAAGTAGATGGCCGCCTCGTCATCAACTGCTCTAAGGAGTATGAAGTGTAGGGGGTCGGTACCTAGCGACTCGACGGCCCTCTCGATCTCCCTCCAATCTACGCTCACGAGGATCCCTGCGGGCTCGGGCTCCCATGCCAGGACCATGGGTCTTGAACGTATGTGCTCCTGAACCTCGAACGACACCTCGCCTAGGGGTATGCGGTACCTAGAGATCCTGAACGCTACCTGAAGGGCTGCGGCAGCTACGCGAGCAGCGTCTACGCTCACGATGGGCGGGAGATCTACTACGTAGCCGTACGTAAGCCCCCTATACCTCCCCCTACAGGGTGCGGGAACCTCTATCGATTCGCGGGGGTATATCACCATAACGCGATCTCCCACCCTTACGGGCCTAGGCCTAGAAGACTCGATAACCCACTTGACGTATATGGGCTCCTCCACAAAGATGCCGAAGCCCTTTGCAGGGGTCCTGATAGTGATAGCTACCAGCGACTGGAGCCTGCCCGTCACAACATCGGTTCTTAGATCGGGTCTCTCACCCCACCTAAGCTTGGCGTAGGCGTACTGCCTAACAGCGTACTCGAGCGCCTCATCCCTCAACACCTCTAGAGCCGTTATGGGCATCTCGATAACCCCCCGTCTCGGATCAACCTCCACAACCATCGCCTCGTTGCTGAGGTCAAACGTGTAGGGCTGGAACTTCTCGACAAGGTCCCTATGCGAGACCTCCTCAAGGGGCGTTAGCTCCCCGTCACGCTTCAGATACCTAGGCACGCCGTACGGAGGGCCGAACTCGTAGAAGTTTAGGTAGAACCAGAACCTCCTGCCCTCGCCGCTTAGCACGTACTCCACGCCGTATAGAGATCTGCGGGTCTCGACTAGGCGCAGCGACTTCATGAGCTCCAGCTCTTCATCCGTAAGCCTGCGCTCCGTGAAGTACCTCACGTAGCCCTGGAAAAGCTTGACGAAGTCGTTGCTGAGGTTCAGGTACACCCCCTCTACCTCCTGCAACAGCCATCTACGCAACCACTCGGGTCCAAGCGATACCAGCTCTCGATCCCACGGAAATACGGGGAGGAGTATGCTCTCGGTAAAAGGTATCTCTCGACGCCGCCCCTTCCTCCCCTCGCGCTGCCTAAGCTCCCTGACATCCCGTGGAAGCCCGTAGTGAACAACCCTTACAACGCTGCCTATATCTATCCCCTGCAGGAGGGTTCTGACAGTGAAGACTAGCTTTATCCTGCCGCTGCGTAGCCCCTCCTCCACAGCCACCCGGGTGCTCTTGGGCACTAGGTGGTGATGAACAGCCACCCTCTCCCTAAGCTCCAGAGGGAGTCTTGATGCTGTACGCGCGGCCAGCCTCTCAGCCGATCTTATGCTGGGGCAGAACACTATCGTTACACCATCCTCGTCGACCTCAACGTACCTCGCCAGCACACGCTCGAACTCTATGTAGGGCTCCTCCAGGTGAAACCCAGCCCTGCGCAGCTCCTCGATTACGAATACGAAGTACTTCTTGAACTCCTCAAACTCCCTGACGTACTGCTCTAGGTAGCCCAGCGAAGGGTTCGCACGTATTATCTCAACAGCCTTCTCCCAGAGGGGCCTGAGGTTGCGCCCCAGGAGGATGAACCACCTATTCCTCACCCTGAAAGGCCTACCCCTGATCACAATCGCCTCCCTACCCGTAACGCGCTCTAGGTGCCTCACGAGATCCTCGATACCGCCGATCGTAGCCCCTAGAACCGCAACCTGCAGATTCCTGGCGAAGCGCGCCACTAGTCCAACCATGGCGATCAGCAGCGACGCCCTTGAGGATCCGTAGAAGTCAAGCTCGTCGATCACTAGAAGCCTCGCGCTCCTCACGAACTCTGAGAGCCACGAGGTCCCCCGGGTGAGAAGCCTCTTGAGGTCTGCCAGCAGGAACGCGGGGTTTGTCAGCAGTATCAGCGACGACGTGACCTCCTTAGCCACTATGCTCCTCGCCTTAACACCGCCGTGCTCCTCAGTCAGGCTCTTTATGTGCGCAGCGTCTATTCGAGCAACGCGCCTGCCTGGGTCAACCGCCCTTAGGTAGCTGACAAGCCTCTGGTACTGGTCCTCGGTTAGAGCCAGTGTTGGATACACAACGAGAGTTCTGATGCGGTTCCTAAGCGCGTAAAGCGCCCAGCTCTCGGTCTTTCCAGAACCTGTTCCCGAGACTAGCACCACGTTCTTCCCGCTTGATAAGGCGTTGTACGCCTCGAGCTGGTGCTTATACAACCTGTGCCCGGCCAGCTCAACGCACCTCTCATCACCCCTTAGGAGCTCTGGCAGCACATCCGAGAACCTCACGTCGGTGAGCTCTGGCTCTACGGGCTCCTCTTCGAAGTAGAAGTAGTCGTAGCCCTCCTCCCTCAGCAGCTCGCTGCTGTTAACAACCTTCATAAGAACAGAACTCATACCTCTAGAACCTCTAGCCCCAAGCTCTGCGCAACCTCTTTTATGGCTCTACGTATCCCACTCCTGAGCTTCTTCTCGATAACTACCCTCTGAACCCCTGGGGTGGCGTTGATCGCCAGTTCGGCAACGCGCCTAACATCGGCATCGCTAAGGTTCCTCAGCACGTAGGCGGGCACCATATGCCCATAGCACTCACCCTTGCTTAGGGCGCGGGAGGTAAACCTCGGGGCATAGTGGTTTCCCCCGAAACCAACTGCCACCACACATCTAGGCCTCTCTACGTCTAGCCTCGCCAGAGCATTCACAACAGCCTTGGCAACAGCCCTGTGAGCCTTTTCAAACCTCCACTCGCTCTCCGTACTCCCGATCTCCACGAACGTTATGGACTTCCTAACACTGGTTGGCCCATGATGCGTAACCTCATAGGTAATGTCGAAGTCCGTCAGCCCCTCCTCGGAACTCGTACGCCTTAACTCGTTCAGCAGCAGCCATGCTAGTACAGGGTTTGCCGGTGGAAGCTCGTAGGGCCTTCCCCCCGCATCGTTACGGGGCCCCGGATTGCCGGGGTGGTGCGTGCTAAGGGTCTTGATGGCCGACCTGCTGCTGTGCCTCGAAAGCACCAGGTGAAATGAGGCGTCTGGAGCAGCACTGTCTAGGAACTCGAACTCTATTACATCAGCCTCAAACCCCCTCATGACCGCGGTGAAGCCCCGGCATTTCAGGAGGATCTCTCCACCGGTACTCTCTGCTTCGCATAGCGAGGTAAGCGCCCGTGCAATGCCCCGCCCCGCTAAGTCGTTCACGCTGTAGGCTATGAACGGCGTGGCCATCTACCTCTTCCCGCTACGCCTATAGCCCGTACCGGTGTATTAGCGCTGCTGGTGTGAAGACTCTGCTGAGAGGAGGGTATGTACTGCTAATACTGCTCCGTGAACCCGTGGAGGTCAGGTACGGCACCCGTCTATGCAGGCTCGCCAAGGGCCTCTACGCTTACGTAGGCTCAGCCCTAAGGGGGGTTGAGGCGCGTGTCTCTAGGCACTGCGCAAAGTCAAAGAGGCTGCGGTGGCACATAGATGCCCTAACCACGCTTCCAGGCGCGCTGGTCTTAGGGGCGCTAGCGGTTCCGGGAGAGCGGGGGATCGAGCAGGTACTCGCCAAGACACTCGAACGCCTCGGCGAACCTATGTGTCCGGGCTTCGGTTCAAGCGATAGTAGGGACCCTACGCACCTATTCAGAGTAGATCTAAGCGCGCTATCCAAGCTCTGCCACATGTTCAACATGCGTTATTTACCCTGCCTAGCCGCCTATCGTGTAGGAGATGCTGAGCCTTGTTCCGAGGGGATACGGAGGCTCTACACGCAGATATGTCCGTAGTGATCGATAGGCTGGGAAGGGACGTCCCGCTCGATGACATAGTGGGCAAGCTCAAGGGGTTCTACGCGCGTGGCAGGATAAGCGTAAGCCATGCCCTTGCAGAGCTGGTGGTGGCTCACTACCTAAGGTCTAGGGGGTTCGAGAATGTCGATGTTGAGCACGGCTTGGCCCCACGCGTGGTATGCGATGTCTATGGAGAGCTCGGCGGCAATAGTGTGTGTATAGAGGTTGAGCACGGATTTGTCCCTCCGGAGCACGCTACCGAACCCATCTCCTACCTACGGGCGAGGATGGTCAAGAAGCTCGCAGTCATCTCTGCGCATGTTGATGTGCCTGCGATAGCTGTTCCGCCGTACTACATACCCCCTGTGCCCCTAATAC
>QMWY01000124.1 GCA_003661865.1 Thermoprotei archaeon | reverse complement strand
CTCGTGATGAGTGGCAAGGGAGGTGTAGGTAAGAGTACGGTCAGCGCGAACCTAGCGGCAACGTTAGCCTCGATGGGTCACAGGGTGGGCTTCATCGACGCCGACCTCTACGGACCCAACGCCCACATCCTGCTGGGACTGCCTGAGGAGAAGGTCTACGAAGACCTCTCGACAAAGAAGCTCGTGCCCGCGAAGACCGCCCACGGAATCGAGTTCATGAGCATAGCTCAGGTGTTGCCGCGCGCTGTAGGGCTGAACTTACCTGCTGAGAAGGTACGTGATATAATCTTAACAATGCTTAAGTTTGTTGAGTGGAGCTCTGAGCACGTAATCATCGATTGCCCACCAGGCAGCCTAGATGTTAATCTGACACTCCTAGAGCAACTGCAGAGTAAGGCATCAGCTATATTCGTGATGCAGCCGCACCCTATGGCGCTCGAGGACCTCCTCAGAATTGTCGATGTCGTGGAGCTCTACAACGTGCAGGGCCTGTGTGTCGTGGTGAATATGGCTAACCTCTTCCCGCAGAGGGAGAGGGTCGTCGATGAAATTAGTAAGCTCGGGCTGAACTACATCGAGATCCCGTGGGATCCGGACTTAACTGAGGGCGTGCACCCCGAGAAGGAGTACTTCAAGAGGTTGGCGGAGGTGGTGGCGACATGAGCCAGATCGTGAGTCGCGGGATGAGGTACCTGAGGCTCCTCCCGATAACCCAGAGGCTCTCGAGGATAGTGCTGGAGAACGAGCCCGAGCTCAGGGAGCTGGCGCAGAGGATAAACCGGTCTGCCCAGCTGCAGATCTACGACGAGTTCGGCGAGTTCATGAACATCTGGATAGGGGTCGAGGACGGCAAGCCAGTCGTGAAGCAGGGAACCTACCCAGCAACCAACACCATAAGAATGCACGTCGACGTCTTCCTAGACATCCTGTCGGGGAAGATAGACTTCAGAGAAGCAGTAGCGCACGGAGTAGTAGAGATTCAGAGCCACGATGGACTACCCTACTTTTACCATTACGTTCTTTGGTCACAATGGTTCGATAAGCTGAAGAGGCTCCTCGAGACATGACGGGGAGGAAGTGGTCGAAGGAGGAGATAGAGATTCTAAAGAAATACTATCCTACAGCATCTCGTGAGTTGCTAATGAAGATGCTTCCAGGTAGGAGTTGGAATGCCATACAGCTTAAGGCTGGGAGACTGGGTCTCAGGAGGGTTGCAGGAAATAGGTGTAATCTAGGACCAACGCCTGAGCTGGCCTATATCGTTGGTGTCCTTATGGGAGATGGATCCGTCTATGTAGATAAGAAGGGAAGCTATCGTATTGAGCTGCAGGTCAGGAGCGAGGAGTTTGCTAAAGCGTTCGCACAAGCCCTGAAAGCTATAGGGCTTAAACCAAGGGTGTGGGGTCCATACAAGCCATATACAGGTAAGAAGCCTAGATATGAGGTAGTAGCACACAGCAAGGAGTTTGTAGAGTGGTATCGTTCACTAACCATTGAGAAACTAGAGAAGCTCCTAGAAGACGATAAACTCTTCATCTCCTTCCTGAGGGGGTTCTATGAGAGCGATGGTAGCTTGTGCTGGAAGAGCAAGTACAAGATTCTCGCTATATATAACAACAACTTAAGACTGCTCGAATTCATCAAGAGGAGGCTTGAAGCACTAGGCTTCAGAAAGGTTAGAATCTACCATAATAAGGGGAAAACATACATGCTCACAATTCAGTACAATAAAGAGGAGATACTAAGGCTTCTTACACTTATGAAACCTGTCATAAAAAATGAAGTTGTTGATTACAAAAGGTTGTTTGCGAAAAGTAGGCCTAGAGATGAGAAAGGAAGGTTCATCCCTCTGCGACAGAATAGCTGTGGGGCAAAGCTCCTCGAGTAAACCAAACAAACCCTTTTTCCCTAACTTTACTTATCTTATATAGGTGTCAGGGACTGATTCCCCGATTGTTTTAAATGTTTAAGTAACTGAAAACTTATTAAGACTCAGACACTCAGTTACTCGGTGGTCGAAAAAATGCAGACCCAGACCCAAACCCAGACTAAACTAAATGAAAAAGAAGTGTATCCCCCGCCCGCGAGCGTCACATACATAGAAGGTGTGCTGAAGACCAAGTACGACTTCAACGTATTCGGCGCACCGGAACTACCTCAGGTGTACTGGGTTGAGAGGCGCAAAGCATACGACACCGTCCCGAAGTACATAACTACGTCCTACCTACTGTATCCCCACTTAAACCTCCTAGTCGAGGTACAGAGAATAAAGTGGAAGGACAGCGACAAGGAGTACGAAGAGTACATCAGCATAAGACCGTGGTGCGCGGTGATGCCCGTTGAGTGAGGAGCCCATCATACTAAAAGTATGGCAACGAAGAGGTAATCGAGCCATATCCATCAGCAAGATATTGCCACCTACATGGCGGTATGTGGCAGCTATAGTGTTGGAGAGAGGTAAAGATCACGTCGTTGTCAGGTTCGAGCCCGTAAAAATAAAGCAAAAAGACTTGAGTGAAGAATCACGTACAGAAAAGTTTATATAGTGGAGAGTGGATAATGGTAATTTGGTGGGTGCCAGATGGCAAGAAGTGGTGAAATACCAAGGGAGCACTTCAGGAAGATGATAGAGGATGGTAAGGTTGTAAGAACACCTGCTGGTGGGCAAGTAATTATCTATCGGGTCTGGGACTTGCTGAAGAGAAACGCCATGACAGCGGAGGCAATCGCTAATGCATTAGGGGTGAGGAAGAAGACTGTGTACAACGCCATAGCCCACCTCAAGCAGAGAAAGGGGCTGAAAATACTGCGGTACTACAACAAAGAGGATGGGCAATTCTACTACTACTTAGAGGAGGAAGAGAAATGATTAGTCAACTCGGTGATTACAGACCAGAGTTCGGACTCTTCAGAGTAGTTAAGTTCAGGCGACTAACGCCTACGGAGGCTGAGTGAAGTGGCTAGGGTAAGAACAATCAGGGCAGGAGCCTACCCGTCTAGGCTACCGTGCGACAGGATAGTCATCGAGATCCAGCTTGCTGAGCCAATAAAGAAATTCAAGGAGCTCGACGAGCTCGGAATAGACTTCTACGACAGGGCCTCAGTGCTGACGCCTGAGGAATTAGTGAAACTACTCAGGAAGCTAGGGGTGGTTGAGTGATGGTGCTTGTGAGGCTTCAGCTCTACCGACGTTACCCCGGTAGTATCGTTGTCGAGTTAGAGCGGGATGGCAGGGTTGTCGAGACGCTCGTAGCGACACATGTAGACGAAGCAGTAGAATACATCACCAAGGCGGTGAGGAAGGCAGTCAGGGAAACGCAACCAAAGAAGATTAGGTTGGTTTAAAAACATAATTTGTTTTTTATTTTCTGTTACATTGAAGTTATAAAGTGTTACGCTACAAGGTAGTCGGGGGTTCTAGTGGCTAGGATTCTCTTTGTGTCAGACGCTGTGTGGACGAATACGGGTTACGCGACCGTGACTAGGCACCTGATCCCTTACCTCGCTAGGGAGCACGAGGTAATACTTCTGCCCTTCGCTGGCACGGTTCAGGGCGGGTTCTCCAAGGAGGTCTTCGGTGTCGAGGTGCTGCCGTCGATCACGTCGGTTCAGGACATAGCTTACTGGTGCCACGAGAAGGGCTGCGATGTCGCAGTCATACTTAAGGACCCCTACGCAGTGCCAGAGATCCGGAACCTGCCTGTCTTCCACATAATGTACTCGCCGATCTCCGAGGAGCCAGTGCCTAAGGAGTGGCTCGATATTGTGCAGAACGCCATCAGGGTGTGGGTACCCAGCAGGTGGGGTGTCGTGCAGTACATTAGGGCTGGGGGCTCCAAGGAGAAGGTACGTTATTTACCCCACGGAGTCTCGACAGATACTTTCAAACCAATCCTAGATACACCTAGGGAGGAGCTTAGGGTCAAGCTCAACCCCAAGCTTAAGGACGTCGACGTAGTCATCGGTATGGTCGCTGTCAACAGGCAGAGGAAGCTCATACCTAACCAGCTCGAAGCCATCAAGGTGTTCGCGGATAACAACCCCGACCTGAAGGTAGGTGTCTACCTCCACACCTCCGTGACGCCCGACGGACCCCACGGCGGGTGGTACCTGAACGCAGTCATCGAGACAATGGGGCTCAAGGGCAAGGTAGTCTTCCCAGAACAGCACTACTACCGCCTAGGCTTCTCAGAAGCAGAGATGAACCTAGTGTATAATGCTATAGACGTGTTGCTGGAGCTGAGCACAGAGGGCTTCGGCTTACCGATCATAGAGGCCCAGTCCGCCGGTTGCCCAGTCATTACCTTAGCGCACGGTGCTGGCCCCGAGATAAACTTCCTCGACCTGAACTGCAGGGTTCTAGCCAAGCACTACACCATACGTGGCTCCTGGTGGGGTATCCCAGACCCGCACCACGCCGCTGAGCTCATTGAGAGGGCCTTGAGCTTCGACAGGTCTAAGATAGCGCCTAAGCTCCACGAGAAGGCCAAATCATTCGACTGGGAGTTAATAGCCCAGCAGACACTTAAGTTACTTGAGGAGGCATCAGAAGAATTCATGCCTCAGAAGGTGGGAGGTGGCACGTGATGGTCGCCGTCGGGGTCAAGCCCAAAAAAGTCGGCCCCTTCGTGTTCATAGTCCCAGTGAACGAGAAGGGGG
>QMWY01000123.1 GCA_003661865.1 Thermoprotei archaeon | reverse complement strand
TAACGTTACTGTACCGATCAAGAGTATCATAGGAGGGCTCCTCAGAGTCGAGTACGTAGACCCACTAGCCACACTCAAAAGCGGATTTACAGGTCTTGAAAATGTTGTGTATGACTCAACACCATTCCAGGCAAGCACAGCCAAGCTGGAGATCCTGCAGAGCGCCGTAGAGCTCGGCGATACCATAACAATAAGACTGAGCGAACCCGACCTAGACAAGTACAGCGATGATACAGACACACTACCCTCACACCTAGAGCTAACATTCGAAATCGATGGTACAAAGTGTGAACCTATTACCCTAGGCGATCTGGAGGCTAGCTTCGAGGAGGTGGAGCCCGGAGTCTTCGAGTGGAACGTCACAGCATATGACCTGCTGGATGCACTAATCAAAGCATGTGGTCTCAGTGGTAAAAGACCCAATGACTATGTTGGCAAGTACATAAAGGTGTCATACGAAGACCCCGTGAGTGCTATGAGCACTCTGAAGAATCTGGTATCTGCCACAACCAGCGACTCTGTCCTCGTGAAGAGCCACACAGCAATTGTCGAGGTGACTCCGGAAGAAGCTGGACCATACACGGTAGTGTACATAAACATAACAGACCCTGACCTAGTAGGACTAACAGCGCAGGACATACTCGATGCGGAGTATCTGAAGATCTCAACATCTGTCCAAGGCGCTGAAGAGGCTACCGGCGCCATACTCATAGACAAATATGACGTCGATAAGGGTACCTACGTCTTCAAGATAAGGTTGCATCTGTACGAAGAAACGCAGAAGACTGGATACGTATATGTAGATGCCCATGACACTGTGGCTATAGTGTATAAAGATCCGGCAGACGAAACAGGTGCTGCCAAGGCTATCGTGAAATACGTGACTGTGAGGACTGAGACCGGCACTATTGAGGTGCCCAGCACTGTTGCTCCTGACAGCACCCTGACTATCAAGGTCAAGGATCTTGACATGGATAAAGACCCGGAGCTCATGGACAGGGTCACTGTGACTGTGTACAGCAGTGCTTCGCCGATAAGGGTGGCGATCACGCTGGTGGAGACTGGTGTGAACACCCACGAGTTTGCGCAGAAGATCATTGTGACGAGCGATGCTGCTAAGATCGGTGAGCCCAACACCATCTACGCACCTGCTGGCAGCACGATATACGTAGAGTACGAAGACCCGCTGAATGCGGAGGCTGAGGAGGAGACCGTCAAGGCTGAGGTGGAGGTTGGTGTACCTGCTGTCGAGTATCCGCTGAAGCCCGCTGCTGAAAAAGCCAAGCTCATCGACATGGAGACTGGTGAAGAGATAACGACTGTGAAGGTAGGGCAGATGGTGTTCATCTACATACCTGTGGCCAACCTCAACAACGTCAGCGAAGTGACGTTCACAGCGATCGTGGTGGCGTACAAGGATGGTGTGCCGGTAGGCGTAACACCATCCTATGTAAGAATAGGGCCTGGTGCCACCGAGTCCATACCGGTGTCTCTACCTATACTCAGGGAGCCGGGCACCTACACGGTGAAGATCTACCTGTGGAGCGATATAGTCGAGCAGAAGCCGCTATCCACAGAACCCGTCGAGCTGACCATAACAGTCACTGAGTGAACCGCGGGGTAACAAACTTGATTTTAAAAACAAACATGTTTTTTGCTTCTCATCTCTCTACCTCCCTACCTCTCTACCCGTTAAACTCTAGTACAGCTCGCATGTTAGGTATATACACGAGCCTATGTAGGTGAACCGGATGGTGAGTAGAGGAATTACGTATTCAGCCCTCGCAGCGGTGCTGGTAGGAGTACTGCTACTATCCCTAGCACCCGCGGCGTACGCCCTGACGGTAACCATCAAGGATAGGTATGCTCCTGGAGAAGAGCTTGTTGTGAGCGGCACCGCCACGCCGAACAGCATGGTGACAGTGAGGGTTGTGGGGCCTAAGGGGCTGGTGACTGTCGACCAGATACCAACCGATGCAGAGGGCAAGTTCTCCAAAGCTGTTATGAGGTTCCCGGAGCAGCCAACGGGGCTGATACCCTACGGCACCTACACAGTGGTAATAGTTGATGTGGCGACTGGCGAGAGGGTTACGGTGAAGACCGTGTACGGCGCCTTCGCAGGTATAAAGGGTGTTGTCGTGGATGAGGAGGGTAATCCTCTAGCCGGCGCTACTGTCGAGGCGTACAAGGAGGGTGTTAAGGTAACCAGCGTAGAGACGGGTAGCGACGGCTCGTTCCTGCTACCCGTAGATGCGGGGGTGTACACGGTCAAGGTGAGCAAACCCAACTACCGGCTTGTAGAGATAACAGGTGTAGAGGTTGGGGCCGGGGAGACCGAGGATATAGGCACTGTAACTCTCGTGAGCTACGACTACGTAATCTCAGTGCTCAGCAGATCTGTAGACGAGCTGCGTTCAGCTGTAGACGAGCTCAACAAGAAGATGGATGAGCTTAGGGTCTACATAGGCGACCTGAGCAGCAGGGTAAGAGATGTTGAGGGCAGATACGAGGAGCTAGCATCGGCGGTAGAGGAGCTCGAGTCAGGTCTAGAGGAGCTATCCGATAAGGTGAGCAGCCTGGAGAGCAGAGTTGGGAGCCTGGAGGGTACTGTGGGTACTCTCGCCTCTAAGAGTGTTGTAGAGGAGCTGTCTAGAACGGTATCGGAGCTGAAGGCGAGTGTTGACGAGCTGAAGAGCGCCGTAGAGGAGCTCAGGTCAGGTCTAGAGGATGTGAAGAAGGCCGGCGAGGAGAATGCTGAGAAGATAAGCGGCCTCGAGTCCCGGGTAAAGACACTCGAAGGTGTGACGGGCACTATAAGCAGTCTGCAGAGCAGTATAAACAGTCTGCAGAAGAGCATCGATGACTTCGGCAAGAAGGTTGAGGATCTGACTAAGAAGGCTTCAGAAGCATCCAGCCAGGCATCCGCGATAGCTGCGCAGCTGCCGGTGCTCTACGCGATATCCATAATAGGCCTAGTTATAGCGTTGGTGGCCGTGTTCCTCATATACCGCAAGATCTCGGGTTAAACAAATCCAAAATATTTTTTGCGAAGAAACTACCCCTGTTCTTCGTCAACAACCTTCAGAGCTTCTAGATCGCCTTCTATAAGCTTCAACCTCTCCATAAACAGCTCTAGGTAGGACTTCGTTATGAACCTCTCGGATATCTTCATCATCTCCAGGAACTTCTTCATGAGCTTGAGGAACTGGTCTACGTTCTCAACACCCTCGACCTCTATCTCGATGAACCTGCCCAGGCCCGGGACCTCGTCGAGGAATATCTTGTAGGGGCCGTAGCGGTATATACGCCTCCTCTTCTTGATCACGTAGTACCTGAACCCCAGCTCCCTGAAGATCTGGAGCAGCTTCCTACCGTCGTCGACCCCCACCGTGATCTCCTTACGCACCTTCATGTTGGGTGTGAGCCTGGGTCCCTTATACGTGATCTCGGAGAAGTACCTCGACAGCTTGCTGCTGTAGCTGATCCTCACGCGCAGAGCCTCGTCGCTTGACTTGAGGTCTTTGCAGGGCCTCAGATCTATGTAGAAGTCGCTCTCCTGAACCTCATCCTCGAGCATTGCTCCTAGTCTACGGAGCTTCTCCTCAACATCCCGGAGGTCCTCTACCTGTATCTTCACCTCGTACTCGATGCTCACAGCTAATCCCAGAACCTCTACAGCACATGGAGTTAAATTCTCTGAGACCCGAGACTAACGTTGTTTTTAACCCCATCCGGGCCACTGTTTAACGGTAAGGTGCAGAGGCATGCCTTTCGAAAAGAACGAGTTCCTCCTAGTAGACTACACCATGAAGGTTAAGGAGACGGGGGAGCTCGTAGATACCACTATAGCCGACGTGGCTAAGAAGGAGGGTAAGTACGAGAGCGACCGCGTGTACGAGCCGGTACTCGTTATAGTTGGTGAGAAGAGGCTCATCCAGGGGTTCGAGGAAGATATAGAGAAGAATGGGGAGGTTGGTGTCGAGAGGACGATAGAGGTGCCCCCCGAGAAAGCCTACGGTAGGAGGGATCCCCGCAAAGTAAGAACGCTGAGCGCTAGGGAGCTTCTGCGCGCGGGTATAACCCCCGAGGTCGGGAAGGTTATAGAGTACGGAAACAGCGTGGGTGTCATAAAGTCCGTGTCGGGGGGCAGGGTACTGGTAGACTTCAACCACCCGCTGGCGGGCCGGACCATGGTCATAACCTACAGGGTGGTTAAGAAGATCGAGGATCCCGCCGAGAAGATACGGCACCTCCTACACCGCAGGCTGAAGAGGGTGCCCTTGGAGAAGTTCAGGGTGGAGCTGCGCAACGATGGGAAGACAGCCCTTGTTGAGATACCGCCCGAGGCGTTCCTGGAGAGAGACCTGCAGATAGCCAAGGCTATAGTCGCGGAGGAGGTCTACAGGTATATAGGGAGCATAGACACTGTAGTGTACCAGGAGAAGTATACGCGGAAGAAGGGTGAGGAGCCCAGCAAGAAAGAGGAGAGCTCGGGGAAGAGTGATGAGTTACCGGACGCTGAGAAGTGATGTAGCTGGCCTGTACTGAGCAGCCGTAGCAGAGTTTATGTTTTACATGTTTTCGTTTGTTGTGTTGTTGCTGTATTCTTGTCTAGAGCAGCATTGTGTGTAGATGTGCCGCCGCCCCGGGGCCGGCGGCGAACACCCCCCAATG
>QMWY01000122.1 GCA_003661865.1 Thermoprotei archaeon | reverse complement strand
GGCCCATACCCACCCCGTGGCTCTACGAACTGCTCTTCCGCTGCCTCGGCAGGGTGGTGGCGGCGGTCGAGGTTGGGGTGCAGGGGGTCAGGGCATTCCTATACGGCAACGATATACTCCTGCAGTCGGTAGAGAGGCTCTACCCCCCTATCAAGCGTGGGGGTTACGTAGCGGTGATAGACCCTGCTGATGGTAGGGTCATAGGGGTTGCTAGGGCGCTGTACGACTACCGCAGTATCGAATCCTTAGTAGAGGGTCTTAAGCGGGGCTCTGCGGATCCAAACGCACCGGTTTTCGAGAACGTTTTTGACCTCGGGTGCTTCGTCCGGGGCTGCAGGCGTAGGTAACGATGAGCAGCTATATAAACCTCCACGTATGCTTAGTGACTAGCCGGTGACAAGATGCGCCAAACGAGATGATAATTCTCGACACGGCCCTACTTGCACGTGCAGGTCTACTGCTGCAGTACTGCGTATCGAAGCTGTTTAGGGACCTAGAGCCCGCGGGCTGCAGCGTTGATGATAGGGGGTTCCACTGCGACTTCATACCGAGGTCTCCAAACGCCTGGCTGTCCGAGAAGGAGGCGCGGCGTATTGAAGAGCTCGTGCTCTCCGAGGAGCAGCGCGGCGTTTCGATAGATCCTGTAGGTACCCGCAGCGGTAACGAGGTTCTTGAGCTCCTCGAGAGGACAGCTGTCTACCGTGTTGGGGATGCGTTGGCGTACCTAGAGCCGGGGGTGAAGCCCTCGGAGAGGAGGGTGGGCGCAATAAAGATACTGAACATATCGGCCCATAACCCCGAGCCCGGTGTAAGGCTCCTCAGGCTGATCGGGGTAGCGTTCGAGAGCGGCGAGGATCTCGAGAGGTACATGGAGTGGCTTCGCAGAGCGGCCGAGCGGGACCACAGGGTGATCGGTCAGAGGCTAGACCTATTCTCATTCCACGAGGAGGTGGGGCCAGGCCTCGTGATATACCACCCCAAGGGCCAGGTCGTCCGGGAGGAGCTGATCAGGCTTGTGAGGGAGGTTAACGAGAGGCTTGGGTACAAGGAGGTCTACACCCCCCATGTCTACCGATCGCTCCTGTGGAAGATAAGCGGGCACTACTACCTGTACCGTGACAAGATGGTGCTGGCGAGGGTCGAGGGGGAGGAGTACGGTATAAAGCCCATGAACTGCCCTGGTCACATACTGATATACAGGTCGAGGCCCCGGAGCTACCGCGACCTACCGATAAAGTTCAGTGAGTTTGGCACCGTGTACAGGTGGGAGAAGAGGGGTGAGCTTTACGGGCTCCTAAGGGTCAGGGGCTTCACCCAGGACGATGGCCACGCCTTCCTCAGAGAGGACCAGGTGAAGGACGAGATAAAGGCGATCCTCCGCGAGGTCGTGAACGTGCTGAGCATCTTCGGGTTCCGTGGAGAGGATGTCAAGATCTACCTATCCACTAGGCCCGAGAAGTACATAGGCACCAAGGAGATGTGGGAGAAGGCGACGAAGGCGCTGGAGGACGCGCTGAAGGAGCTTGGAGTACCGTACGAGGTTAGGGAGGGCGAGGGCGCATTCTACGGGCCCAAGATAGACGTCCACTTCAGGGATAGTCTGGGTAGGTGGTGGCAGTGCAGCACGATCCAGGTAGACTTCGCACTACCCGAGAGGTTCTCGCTTGAGTACATCGATAGGGACGGGTCTAGGAAGAGGCCCGTTATGATACACCGAGCGATACTGGGAAGCATCGAGAGGTTCATGGCCATAATACTCGAGAACTTCGCGGGTAGGCTACCCACATGGCTAAGCCCTATCCAGGTCCGCGTGATCCCCACAGGCGCCGAGGCGCGGGAGTACGCCGCTAAGGTAGCGGGTATGTTTAGGGCTGCTGGTATAAGGGTTGATGTGGATGCGGGTGAGGAGAGCGTTGCGAAGAGGATCAAGAGGGCGTACGACGAGGCCGTGCCCTACATAGTAATCGTCGGTAAGAGGGAGGCGGAGAAGAACACCATAACCGTTCGGGGAAGGGGGAATGTGCAGGCGAGGGATGTGGACCCCTCGCGCTTCATAGAGCTCCTTAAGGACGAGATTAGGAGGCGTAGCCTTAGGCAAGAGGCTCTGGAGAGGCTGGTTAAGGGGTGTGCATAAAGCCTCGAAGAACTATGTCTACCCGGGGCTACCCGCAGTGGCTGGTGCACCTAGCGAGAGGGTCCGGCTAGGTGTAGACGTGCTGGACGCGGTGCTGCCGCGAGGGGTCTACAGGAACTCGTTTGTAGTGCTGGCGGGCCCTGGGGGCGCTGGCAAGAGCGTTATCGTAACACTGGTCACATCGGCATTCATGGCGCGTGGGGAGCCCGTGGTCTACGTAGCCCTGGACGACGACCCCCGCACGGTTGTGCAGAACTACGCCTCCCTAGGCATAGATGTAGGGGGTTTCATCAGAAGGGAGCTCTTTGCAATAATAGACGGCTTCTCCCATAGGCTTGGCAATTACAGGGTTGAGTACGAGGGTGTTGTGAGGGTTGTTGAGCCGGGCGAGCTTGAGAAGCTACCCTACACCCTCGTTGACGTGATCCTCGAGAAGGAGATGAGCGGAAGGGGGCTGGTGGTGCTGGACTCGGTCAACGAGCTTCTGATGACCTACGACAGGAGGAGGGCGATCGACGTTATGAGGCGCATAAGGGCCATAGTGTCTAAGGGCAACTCTGTCCTGACGCTGGCGGTTCTGCACACCTCGACAGCTGAGCTCGCGGAGTTCCTCAGGTCGATCGAGCACCTGGTAGACGGTGTTGTAGAGGTGGAGGTCTCTGGCGAGATCGTTAGTGAGGGAGGGGCGGTGAGGCTCCTCAGGGTAAGGAAGATGAAGGGTGTGCTGCACCTATCCAACGCTGTGAAGTTCTACATAGGGGATAGGGGCGCGGTGCTCCTAGAGTAGCTGTGCCTACCTCCTCAGGAGGCGTAGGAACCTCCTTACGAGTGGTGAGAACTTCTTAAGCTCCTCGAGGCTCTCGGGTACCTTGATGAATATGTCCCGCGTGTACTTCTTGTACTTGTGCACCACCGATACTATGTAGGAGACGCTGTCCAGAGCACCTTCATCTATCTTGTGCCCTGCTAGGGCGAGCGCCAGGTCCTCTATAGCTCGGAGCACCCTAGCCCCCTCAGCCTGGGTCAGCTTCTTGAGGAGGTATACGGCGTTGACGCGTGCTATGGAGCCCTCGGCGCTTGCCACTACGTATATGTAGAGCATGTTGGCGTTGGGGATCTCCACACAGCGCCTCGGGTGTAGCTTACAGTCTATGCTGTCCACGAACACGCCGTCTATGGAGTAGGCGGTCCCCTGGACAACGTTCATCTCTATACCTACCTTCGCCTCGGCGAACTTGTATATCAGCATCTCATCAGCCGTGAAGCTGTGGTTCCTGACGAAGCGCCAGAAGCTCCTTATGGTGGACTCAGAGAGCCCTAGCCTCTTCCTGAGTATAGCCGTCGTCACGGCAGGCGGGTCTAGGCATATCAGCCCCTCGTCTATGCAGCCAAGGACCTGCCTCTCAACAGCCCTCAGGATGTAGCGCGTGTAGCTCAGCTCGAACCCTGTCATGGTCCAGTGCACCAGTGTACGATACCGCATGCTAGATCTGGGAAGATGCGGATAAAACCCCTAGCCCAGCGAGACACTTGAAACTGCTCCCGGTATCACGCTATAAAAACACCGGGCAGCGCCCCTCCTTAAAATGTGTCAGGTGCCGCAGCCCAAGAAATAGTTTCTCTGAGCATATGACAGGTGGTGAGCAGTTTGGCCCGGGTTCGGAGGGTGAGGCGAGGCATAAACGAGCTAGTGATAACCCTGATAATGCTGGGAGTGGCGATAGCCCTAGGCGTCGGGTTCTGGGCATGGAGCAGCGGCTTCCTAGGGGGAGCGCTTAGCCAGAGCAGCATAGCTGTCAACGGCCTTGGACAGGTCATAGGGGACTACGCGGTAGTGACGCTGAAGATCAGGAACCTGGGCTCGGTACGTGTGAACGTGTCCACGAATAGCATCCAGGTTATGGACCCCCAGGGCAACTCACTAAGCTTCAGTGTTCTCGGTGGGAGCAGGGGTACTGTGACACTCATGCCGGGGCAGGAGGTGCAGCTGGTCATAAGGGTCACGGGAGGGGCTTTAACACCAGGAAGCAAGCTGGTGGTAGTGGTAACGGGTGTTGACGCCTCCGGAAACACGGTCTCGGCATCAACATCAGTGACCCTCTTCAGCTAACCCGCCCTAGCCTGCACGTATTCAAAGAATTGATTTTTAAACATCCGCCCTCCCAAATTCCCTAGCTCAAACTATTTTAAGCAGCCCTCCTTAAACCCTCGCTGGGCGTTGGACTATGAGCATTGCTGAGGAGCTTGATAGGGAGGCAGAGAGGATCCTTGAGGAGGCTAGGCGCAAGGCCCGCGAAATAGTTTCTGAGGCTGAGCGTAGGGCCCGCGAGATCGTGGAGGACAAGAGCTACCTGAAGGAGCTTGAGGCGGAGAAGGCTAGGCTCCTCAGGGAGATCGAGGAGGCTAGGCGTAGAGCCCTTAGCGAAGCGGCTAGAAGGGCTAGCGAGCTCCGCGAGAAGGCGAGGAGTAGAATGGACGCTGTTGCGAGGCGGGTGGCTTCTGAGGTCGCGGGTGTTCGGCTGTGAAGCCCAGGTACATCCTGCTAACAGACCCCGACTTCTCCACAAGGATAAGGATCGTCACTGCACGCGACCTCAT
>QMWY01000121.1 GCA_003661865.1 Thermoprotei archaeon | reverse complement strand
TTGCAGCTATGTAGCCAAGCCTCCTAAACGCCGCTACGACCTCCGAGAGCTCATCCACGGGTCTATGCGGCTTCACCTCCCCCTCATCACCCTCCTCCACAACCGCTAGGTAGTTCAGAGGCCCGACAAACCTGCCTATGGGGTGCACGGATGTGTAGGGCTCTGAAACCCCGTAGAACATGCATAGGGCCCTCCCTGGGCGCCAGTAGTACACCCTCCCCAGCTCCACCCGGATTGTCCCGGGGCCCCGGAGTGTGAGCTCTACGGGGGTCTCTACGTAGACCTCCTCCTTCCAGACGCGCAGCGGTGCTCTAAGGGGGAGCTTCGCTGCGAAGGCGCTGGAAACACCATCGTCTAGATCCACTATGTACGAGTAGCCCTGCGCCTTATCTACGATCTCGATAAGCATGCGCATCCCCAGAGACCTGCAGCGGGATCGGGAAAAAGGTGTTGCTCCTAGGCTACACCACGCCCTTCCCCGCTATCTGTATCCTCAGCAGGTACTTCTGCGCGAAGAGGAAGAACGCCACCACGGGCAGCATGTAGATTATCGCTATGGTTGCGGTCACGCCCGGGTTTATGTAGAAGTACTCGCCACTCGTAAATGCGTAGACGAGCATGCTGAGCGTCCAGTACTTCTGTGACGATATGAAGGTCAGTATGTATATGAACTCGCTCCACCCAGATAGGAACCCGAAGATCAGCACCGCCATGAGCCCATTCCTAACGTTTGGGAGGATCACCCTTAGCCACGCCTGGAACCTGCTACACCCATCGATAAGCGCCGACATCTCCAGGTCCCACGGGATCCCGTCGAAGAACCCCTTCATTATCCATATAGCCAGCGGCAGGTCTAGGGCTACCTTGATTATGAACACGCCGACTAGTGTGTCGTAGAGCCCTAGGGCATTGAGTATGTAGAATATCGCTATGAGCAGCGCGACCCCGGGAAACGCGTGTAGAACCAGTATTGTCCCCATGAGCAGGCTACGGCCCCTGAACCTGAACCTAGAGATCGCGTAGCCCGCGAGCGACGCCAGGAACATCTCGGCGCCGGCAACGGATATCGCTAAGAGGAAGGTGTTGCCCATAACGAGGTAGAGGTTTGGGTACTGGTACTCGGCTCCCGGAACCCTTATGTTGCCCGACACTATGAACTCCCAGTTCTTAAGGGTGAAGCCCTTAGGTACGATCCCTTCCATATCGGTTGCGAAGCTCGTTAAGAACAGCAGTACGTAGAGCAGTATAACCGGTAGGGTAACGGCTAGGATGAACGCGTAAGCGAGTGCTGAGCCCATGACCCTTCTCAGGCTGCGCCCCATCTCACTCCACCTCTATCTTGGGCTCTATCATGAGCTCGCGGAACCTGAACACCTTGAGGTATATCACCGAAACCACCACGCCCATGATCACCAGGAATACGGCTAGTGCTGCTCCGTAGCCGAACTTCACTATCCCACCATACTGCCTGAAGGCCAAGTCATAGACGTAGAGAGCCCATACCTCGGTTGTGTAGAGCCCTGGGCCGCCGCCCGTCGTAAGCAGTATGTACTCGTAGCTAGTGAATAGCGATAGGGTCTGGTAAGCCAGCACGAAGAGTATCGGCCACTTGATCAGGGGGAGCTCTACGTATCTTATGAGCTGCCAGGTGCTGGCTCCATCCACCTTGGCAGCCCATATAACGTCGTTTCCAATGCTCTTCAGCGCCGCGGTGAATATTATCATGCCGAAGCTGACCCCTATGAACCCGTTGACTAGTATCACTATGAGCCATGGGTGCTCAAGCCTCCAGTTAACAGGTGGTAGTCCGAAGAGCCCTAGGAACCAGTTGAATAGGCTATCCGGGTCCTCGCGGGTGGCCCATAGCCACAGCAGAGCGTACACCGTTGAGGGCGTTATCCTTGGTAGGAGCCATAGGGCCCTGAATGCGGCGCCCACCTTCTCATTTATATGGGTCGTTACGAGCGATACGAGGAGGGCTAGCCCAACGTTGAATAGGGTCAGTGTTGTGAACACGTAGAACAGCGTGTTGCTGAATATCTTCGGTAGCCAAGGGTCCTCCACTATGTTCATGTAGTTCTGAAGCCCTACCCAGTTCCACCTAAACGAGTAGTCCATGTTTGTAAGGCTTATCAGGAACGTCAGGACCACTGGTACGAAGTAGAACGTTGCTATAAGCGCTAGGCTGGGTACTAGGAACAGCCATAGGTGGCTTATGCGGAGCCTACGCCTCGGAAGCGCCAAGCCCTAGCACCCACTGCAAAGCCTTAGGCTGAGGGGTGTAGGCGTGGCAACCGGTTACAATAGGTGGAGCGCGAGTAAAAAAGGTGCTGATGCCGCCGCATAGGGAGTGGTTAGAACCCTTACTCCTCTATTATCACCGCGTCTCCAAGGGTTCTCTGTATCTCCTTGAGGAGGGTTTCGAATGCCTTGTCGGGCGTCAGCGACTTGTCGCTCTCAACAGCCTTCAGTATGTTGAACACGATCCTGCTGTAGTCGCCCCACTTCGGGTGGTTGGGTATGAACGTGGTGTACTTCAGCATGTAGGCGACGTCGTGCAGGAACCAGTCCTTGGTGTATCTACTGTCGCTTATCTCACTGTTGAGTATCGCTAGGTGCGAGCTCTTAACCGCGTGGAATGCGTTGAGGTGAGGATCGGTCACCATGGTTATCAGTATGAAGGCTATCTCGGCAACGCCGTCCTTCTCCGCCTGCTTAGTTATGGTGTAGACCAGTGGGTGGCTTAGGGTTACGGGCTTCATCCCCTTCTCTCCGCATGGGTGTAGTGCGAACCCTATGTTCTCCTTGAAGCTCTCCTCGGTTAGCAGCCCCTTACTTATCCACTCGCCCTTGTGCCAGCTACCGCCAGAGAGGAACAGGGCCTCTCCCTTGGTGAAGGGTCCGTGGAAGTCCTTGTCCCAGTCCCCGCTGAACTGGTTGGGGCTTATCACGCCGTACTCCCACACAGCCTTGTGGAACCACTCAAGGGTCTTCTTCCACGCGTGCTTGGTGAACACCATCTTGCCCTTGTCGGGGTCCCATAGCCTACCGCCGAACGCTAGGTAGAACTGGAAGTAGTCGTAGCCCTCCTTAACCCTGTGGAGGATCCCGCGCTTCACCAGGCCCTTGTCCTTAGCCTCCTTAGCTATCTTGAGTAAGTCCCACAGCGTGATCTCGCACTTCTCAATCTTCTTAGGCAGCGCCTCTATCTCCTCCTCGCTCCACCCCATCTTCCTCAGGATGTCCTTCCTGAAGTAGAGGGGCCTGACCTCGGTGTCCTGGGGCACGCCCCATATATGCCCCTTGTACTTAACGGCGTTCCATAGGGTGGATATTACGTCGTAGTACACCACGTCCCAGTACTCCTTTATGTAGTCGTCCAGGGGTATGATGTAGCCGTTGTCCGCTAGGAACCCGATGTCCTCGTGGCCCGTCAGGTATATGTGCGGGGCCTTACCAGCCTTGGCGGCTAGGTAGAACTTGTTCTTGTACTCGCCCCACTCAACAGGCCTTACGAAGAACTCGCCATCGATCTTTATCCGGACGTTGGCCCCCATTATCTTGAGCCACTTGTTCAGGATCTCAGCAGCGATCTTTATGTTCTTCAACCGGTACTCGCTGGGTGGGTGAGGAGCGATGATCCACCCCTTGAGCGTTATCTCCTTGGCGCCGGCGGCCTGCAGCTTCTTGCTAAGCTCCTCGATCTTGGCCTTGAGCTTCTCGTTCTCCTTGAGCAGCTTCTCGTACTCCTCCCTAGCAACGCCGCCCGCCGCACCCATACCTGCGATCGCGTACATAACAACGGCTCCTACGATCAGGCCTATGATGAAGGCAGCTATCCCCGCTACGGTGGGGCTAACACCCCTCCTCAAGAACCACCACCTTCGGTGTTAAATCGGCTGTTCTTACAAATAAGTGTTGCGTCTTGGAATTCCTCGCAGCTCCCCAGAGCTGCCTTACGTAGCTGTGCAGCTGTTGAGGGCGGAAGTCTTAGCCTTAGACATAGCAGGTGGTGAGTGTATACCCTTTCGTAACGCCGTAGCTACCCGATGTATGCTTAGACCCGACTTCTTTTTAACCCCTCTATCCCCCAGCTCGCCACGGGGGTAAGGAGGTATACGCAAAGTGGCAGCACTGGTAGCTCAGGTGGTCAAACCACTCGTGGTGGGCCACCGCGCCAACTCCTGGCGCAGGATAAGGAGGTTTCTCTCCATAGGTGTCCCGGTCATAGAGATCGACGTTGTCGTCGAGAACGGCGAGGTCTTCCTGAAGCACGCTGACGAGACCGAGATAGCCATTAGGAGGGGCGACGAGCTCGGGAGGCTCCATGAGGAGGGCTTGGCGGCGGTGCTGACCTCTAGGCTGTTCAGGAGGATCAAGCTCGTAGACGTGCTATCGTTCCTCAGCGGACGTGCTGACGTCCTCCTAGACCTCAAGCTGCCCGGCATGGCTGAGCGCGTTGCGGAGGCTGTTAGGCTCAGTGGGTTCAGGGGGAGGGTCTACGTATCGTCTAAGTACCACGCAAACATAAAGCTGTTCAAGGAGTTGATGCCGGGTGTAACTGGGCTGATAACCCTCCACGACCTGCCCGTAGATGTCGTGGATGAAGTTAGGAAGAGCGAGGCTGATGGGGTATCGATAAACGCTGCATACGTGGATAAAGAGGTTGTAGATCTGCTCCACCGCGAAGGGTTCATAGTTGATGTGTGGACTGTGAACTCACCACAGCTCGCGCGGGTCCTCGCATCCCTCGGGGTCGATATGATAACCACCGATAACCCCGAGGCGATCA
>QMWY01000120.1 GCA_003661865.1 Thermoprotei archaeon | reverse complement strand
GAGGGGCTCTTCAACACAATAGTGACCAACGGCTACATGACTGACGAGGCGCTGGACCTCATGGGCAAGTTCGTGGACGCAGCTACAGTTGATTTCAAGGGGAATGCCGATCCCGAGTTTGCGCGGAAGCTGGCATACGTCCCCGATATCGAACCGGTGTTCCAGGCGCTCCTCGAGATGAAGCGCAAGGGCATATTCATAGAGGTTACGGACCTAGTGGTTCCGGAGATAGGCGCTGACCTGGAGAAGGCGCGCAAGCTCATCAGGTGGATCCACGACAACCTCGGGCCCGAGACGCCGATCCACTTCCTCAGGTTCCATCCGGACTACAAGCTCACGAACATACCCCCCACACCTGTTGAGCTTCTAGAGAGGCACGCTGAGCTGGCGAAGAAGGAGGGTATGCACTACGTCTACATAGGGAACGTGCCTGGGCACAGGCTCGAGAACACCTACTGCCCGCGCTGCGGAAGGCTCTTGGTTAGGAGGATAGGGTTTGACATCATCGAGTGGAGGATTACGGAGGATGGGAGGTGCCCCTACTGCGGCTACAAGATAAACATCGCGGGGAAGCTGCACCCCACCTACCGGGCCCCCCGCATGAGGTATATACCCCTCGACCTCTACACGGACTTCGTCCACGTGAAGCCCGAGGAGGTTGTGGAGTACATAAGGAGGAACGCCGCTACAGGGGTTAAGGGTGCCAATCCTGGTAGGGCTCCCGGAACGCGTGGTAAGGGGTTTAACAGATACTCACTGCCATCTACACGAGTACAGAGATGACGATGTAATCTCCATAGCGCGCCTAGGCATAAGGGTTGTGGCTGTAAGCGACGACTACAGCTCATCCCTTAGGACGCTTAGGCTCTGGGGTAGGCACCGCTGGGTGATCCCGGCGGTAGGCCTACACCCGTGGAACGTAGGTAGAGATAGCGTTAGGGATGCGCAGAGGATCGTGGAGCTGGCCGAGCTCTACAGCGTCAAGTTCCTAGGAGAGATCGGGCTTGATAGGAGGTTCGTTCCCCAGACCATAGATGCACAGCAGAGGGTGTTCAGGGAGTTCCTCGAGTACGCTAGGGGCAGGAGAGTCGCACTATCGATACACTCCGTGAATACGTGGCGGGAGGTCCTAGAGCTCCTCGAGAGGTTCGACATCTACACAGCTGTGCTCCACTGGTACACCGGGCCGCTCGAGCTCCTAGAGAGGGTAAGGGACATGGGTATGTTCATAGGGGTTAACCCGGCGATAGAGCTGCAGGAGAGGCACAGGAGGGTTGTAGCTAGCGCTCCACCCGAGATCCTCGTACCCGAGAGCGATGGGCCCTACAGGTATAGGGGGCTAGAGCTGCACCCATATATGATCACAAGGGCCGTTCACTGGATCGCTAAGCTCAGGGGGCTCAGCTATGAGGAGGCGCTGGACCTCGTTACGGATAATACTCGGAGGCTGCTGCGCCTCGCCTAGGCGGGGGCAATGAATAATATTGCACGGTGCCAAATGTTTCATAGGTGTAGCTGAGGAGAGCGTGGGAGTGTGGTCGCCATGCCCTCCGAGAAGGTGAAGATTCTCCAGCTGCCCTTCCCCAAGTACCCGGGGTACAGGCCCGATGTGGTCAGGCTCATAAACGTGAGGTCTTTTGATGCCTGCGCCTCCAACGCCATGCGCTGCAGAATACTCGGGCTGATAGCCCAGGGGGTCAATAGCGCAGCGGATATAGCGAAGCAGCTGAACATGGGTAGGACCGCCGTGTATAGACATCTGAATGCCTTAGAGAAGCACGGGTGGATAGTGCATACGAACAACAAGTTCTTCATAGCCGCCAAGCTCTTCCTAGCGTTCGACATGGTGCTGGACCCCGAGGGCAAGATAGTGATCCAGGTGATGCCTGACCGCGGCGCCTTCGTTGACGAGACCGTGGGCCTGATCCTCGTCAAGGGTCCTCAGTGTCACTGTGAGGTATGCGTATTGTTCCAGAGGTGCCTAAGGGCTGTGAAGGAGCTCGCTAGGAAGCTCGATGTTAAGATAAGGAGCGAGACCCCGCTCGCTGCCTTCAAGGAGATAGTCGAGACCCTTGTTAAGCGCGATGTCGCAACACTTGTGAAGAAGGGGTACCTAGTGGTTAAGAGTGGGGACTAGGGTTGAAGAGGGTTCATAGGGGGGATGAGGGGCTCACGGACATAGCTATGGGGCGGTACCCGAAGGACTCGCCCCTTGTCGAGTTCGTTGGAGAGGTAGATGAGCTCGTAGCGATACTGGGGCTCGTAAGGGCGGCTCTGCGCAGGCATCAGGAGCTTAGACCTGTCGAGGAGGCGCTTGCGAAGGACCAGCGGCTGTTGATGAGGATCGCAGGGGACATAGGTATGGGGGGTGCCAGGAAGGGCCTAGACCCGCCGCTGAGCAACGACGTCGTTGAGGATATGGATAGGGAGATCAGCGAGCTCTGGAAGAAGCTCCCACCCCTGCGAAGGTTCATAGTGCCGGGCCCGCCTCTAGAAGCAGCAGCCGTGAACTGGGCTAGAGCAGTGTGTAGAAGAGTGGAGCGCAGAGCTGTAGAGCTCCTACGCCAGGGGTTCCTACATCCCGAGGTCTACAGGTACCTCAATAGGCTCTCAGACCTGCTATTCGTCTACCTAAGGCACGTGACCATGCTTATGGGAGCTAACGAGGAGTACCTCTAGAACCACACCCTTTTAACCAGAGGTATCCCTAGTAGATAACGGACCCCGGGGCCCGTGCGAAGAAGCCCCGTGTCACGGGGTTACATGTGCACGGGACGGGTCACCCCCGGCATCCCACGCTTCTCCTGAGCTTTGTGGTGAAGAGGTCGCTGCGTACTACGTGAGCAAAGCTTTTCACTGGATCAACTCTAGGTCCCCGCCCCCCTAAGGGCCCAGGCTTTATAGGCACTTGACCTCTTCTCAATAGCTGGGTAGGCCAAGGGTGGAGATCTGTTGAAGCGCCTAGTGTTCAAGCTCGATTATGCGGGGAAGATACTCTCAGGGGAGAAGGTCACGACGATCAGGATGCATGCCAGTGTCCGCGAAGGCGATATAGTCGAGGTCTACGTGGGTCACGCAAGAGTGGGTAAGGCACTGATAACGCGGGTTGTTAAGAAGAGGCTATCAGAGGTTAGTGATGAGGAGGCTAGGCTGGATGGGTTTAGGAGTAGGGAGGAGCTTATACGAGCTCTTGGCAAGATCTACGGTAAGAAGAGGGTTGAGGGGGATCCAGAGGTATACATAATAGAGTTCAAGCTGCTGTAGTCTTCGACTAGTGTCGAGTGTTACAAGGGCCAGCCCTTATAAGTTCTCTAGCGAAAGTACGACACTGGGTGAGACAGGTGTTGGCAGCTATTAGGAGAGTTGGTAGGGCCCTGCCCCGGAAGAGGCGTAAGAGGACTGTAGAGCGCTCCCCAGCCATAAGCGAGGAGGAGGTGCTGGAGAAGGAATTCTATATCTTAACGGAGCTAGGGATCCCCGCCTAGCGTCTACACATTATTGTATCGACCACCCTTCTCGCAACCGCTAGGAGCCTCGGCGGCGCCTTAGCCCCTTCGCCGCGGAGGAGCGCCTCTACAAGTGCCCGCGGCACAACATGGGTCACGACCTCGTCCCTTCGGCTCACAAAGGCTATGTAGGCATCGCCGTACTCGGCAACGGTGGTATTCCCGCACACCCTCTTAGAGCTCCTCAGCCTCTCTACAGTGGGCGGTAGTGACTTCACGCGGTAGCGCTGTGGCGTAGAGTCCTCGTCTATCTCTACAAGACCATACTTCTTCAACCACCACATACCCCTCTTGACCACGTAGGTGTTTAGGCCCAGCAGTGACGCGACATCGCTAGCGGTAGCAACGCCACCGCTGTCAAGCAGTCCTAGGAGCACGTAGATTACCCACGGCCTCTCAGCAACGATCCTCGCTACCACGTCACCCGAGGACAACGCCTGCACCGCATCTCCACATGATGTATAAACCCTTATTAGTTCGCACAAAACCCTAGACAGTTCCGGAAGGTGCGGGGGTGCCCGAGCCAGGTCAAAGGGGTCGGGCTCAGGACCCGATGGCGTAGGCCTGCGTGGGTTCAAATCCCACCCCCCGCACCATAAAACCATTACGCTTAGGGGCATCTAAGCTTAAGGCGCTAGTCGAAGTGCTTGGTAGCAGCTGTCCATAATAAAAGCATATTTTCCTAAACACCCATTATCCCCCTCGGATGAGAGCAATGGTCACCGTTAGGGATATTCTACGAAGGGCTGTTGAGGAGGGTAGGAAGAAGCTGCTTGAGCACGAGGCGTACGCGGTTGCTGAGGCTTACGGGCTCCCGGTCCCGCGCTACGGCTTGGCGAGGGATGCCGATGAGGCTGCGAGGCTCTCTAAGGAGATAGGGTTCCCCGTTGTGCTGAAGATAGTATCGCCGGACATAACTCACAAGAGCGATGTGGGCGGGGTGATCCTCGACATCAGGAGTGAGGAGGATGCTAAGAAGGCGTTCACCAAGATCATGGACAACGTCAAGAGGTACGCCCCCAAGGCGCGGATAGCAGGCGTACTCGTGCAGGAGATGGTGCCTTCAGACGTAGAGGTGATCGTGGGTGCTACCCGGGACCCGATATTCGGACCCCTGCTCATGTTTGGGCTTGGAGGGATCTTCGTTGAGGTCCTGAAGGATGTTAGCTTTAGGCTCGCACCCGTAACCCCCATAGACGCCGAGGAGATGATAAGGGAGATCAGGGCCTACAAGATACTCGAGGGGTATAGGGGCAAGCCCCCAAGAGATATCGAGGCCCTCAAGGACATAATAG
>QMWY01000119.1 GCA_003661865.1 Thermoprotei archaeon | reverse complement strand
TAAACGAGTAGAGCCTTGTTATGGCGTAGAGCGATGTGAAGAGCACAGCTATCCCGAGAAGCATGAACCTCATGAAGATGTTCGGCGTGCCCAGCACTGCACTGCCTAACAGCTCGAGGAACGCGAAGGGTGTGAGAAGCGCTAGGAGGGGGAGCCTCTCCAAACCCGGGAGGATCCTGTAGGCGCGCCCTCCCTCGTAGAATAGGAAGAAGGTCCGGTTGCCGGCTATCATCCTCATGAGCAGCAGGACCTGGGCTGCATAGGGAGTCGACATGTGCTCATTTATGATTATGCTTGAGTCCCCGAAGACGTAGATCGATCCTAGGCCCACCCGGGATACGTATCCAACAACGCCTCCGTTGGCATAGCACAGGGGCTTCGCTGTCCGTGAGCTTAGCAGTACGTAGTAGTTGAGCAGCACGCTCAGATTCGCACCCCGCATCCTGCATAGCGCAACTGCTATGCCTTTTAGCAGAGGGGTTTCTATAGAAACCCCAGCGAGCTTAAACACCTCCTTAGAGGAAGGCGTCTCGTCTAGCACTATCACCACACCGCCCCTCTCAACCCATGTCCGCAGCTCCTCCGCCTCCCTCCGCATAATGGGGTAGTCAGGGCTCGCAATTATGAGCACGGAGCGCGTTGGAGGAAACCTCTTGATGTCGCTAAGCCGGGGGACCACCTCTACATCTGCTCTTAGCCTCCTGCCCAACGCGAAGTATATTGAGGAGGTGCCCCCGCTACCAAGGTTGTACACTGAGGGCGCCTGCGGGTCTACAATCCCTAGGCTCAGCCTCACGTGCAGCGCCACGAAGAGCGCGAGTATCATTGCGACTGCTACTAGCGTTGCCCGCGCCACCGAGACCCCCTCAGGAACCTCGAGATCAGCTCCTCTACCTTCCTCACCTCACCCGGGTCAACAAGATGCCGAGCGCTATATACAGCCTTTTCGTACAGCTCCGCGAAGAGGTTTAGCGCACCTCCCGCCCTCTGTGAGAGCTCGCGAGGTGTGCAGGAGCTGCAGCCCATCTCCTCGCGCAGCGCAAGATACATCTTCCTAAGAACCAGTGCCACTCCCTTGTAGACGTAGCCTAGCCCCTTCCCAGCGCCACGCCTCAAAGACCTTGATATGAAGAGGGATTCGCCCCCCTCCCTGCCTATGTGAACAGTTGAGGCAACTACCCATAGGGCGTAGAGCGCGACGGCTACCATGAACAGCACTCCTAGAAGCGTCGCTACATCGGGGAGGGCCCCTGCCGTACCCCCTGCCCTATGCCCTAGGGAAATCCTTGTCAGCCCTACGCTGATGTTCCACGTGACCGTGCGCTGGGGGAGCGGTATGGTGTGGGGAAGGGGTACGAACCTCGTGATGGATGCGCCCACAGCCCATCATCACCACAGCTGACTCCGCGGAGGGGGTTGCTAGGAAGGGTTATAGGCTAAGCGCCTCCGACTTGCTCTACGCCTTCTCGAAGGGCCTGAGCCCAGACGATATTATGTCTAGGACCTCGCGCATCGAGAGGAGCTTAACCAGACCCCCGCTCTCCTCCCCTGATAGTCCATCGATCGCGATTATCTTGACCTGGTGCCCGTTCTCACGACACGACAGTACGTAGAGAGGGTAGTAGATCACCGATGTGTCTAGGATCCTGCCCTGGAGCGCCTCCACGAGCTCGGTGAGCCTAGATATGTTGGCGCGTAACGGGACCACAATCCCCTCCTTATCGAGCGGCGCGCCGAGCCTGACATCCGCCCCGCGCTCACGCGCTATCTTCAGAGGGTCGGCGAACGATGTGAGCAGGGTGTACCTGAGCTCCGCTAGGTCTCCGAATATATCGACGAGGGACTTCGAGGCGAGCGAGTCGAGCACCGCCTTGAGCCTAGCCTCGCTGATCCCTATGGACGTCGCCAGCTCGCTCATGGAGACGGTGTTGTGTATCGATAGGCGGCGGAGCACCTCGATCGCGTCCTGCGAGATCTCTGAGAAGCTCCCCATGCTCTCCTCGATCCCTATGGTGCCGTTGGAGGGCACTACGGCATAGCCCTCAACACCATCGAAGGTTAGGGTGGTCTCCTCAACCGTGAGCTCCTCCTCGCCGTACCTCCTAACGGGTATCTCGACAGAGATCGAGACTAGGGGCAGGTACACCCTTGCGTAGCCCTCGGGCTTACATATCCTCTTCCTGAAGAGCCCTGGCCTGATCTTGCCTTTGAGGATCCCGAGCGCGTGCTCGTAGTCTATGGAGGGGTGTATGTGGAGCTCCCTAAACACCCCCCTCTCGACAGCCTCCGGCGTGAACTTCAGGTCCTCGCTTAGGCTGAGGACATCTATATCGAAGTTGTGGGCGAGGGCATAGGCTTCGGGCTCAACATCCTTCAGCACCACAACGATCACCTTGTCTACGGGCAGCAGCGCCTTCCTGGCTATGTACGTCTCAACGTTATCCTTGGTGAGCCTTCCTTGGTGTATCCATATAGCTATCCTTACCCTAGTTCTAGGCAGGGGCTCCTTCTCGGCGAATACATCGACTACGTGCTTTATGCCGCCCACGCCCTCAACCACGTAGTGCCTATGCGTGGTATAGCCCTTGCGCTCGAGCATGCGGGCTACTACAGCCGCAATGCTATCGCTGCTCAACACCTTCGCCTCATCCCCTCGTACCCCCACAGCCTTGTGCTCCTCCAAAGCGACGATCCCTCTGCTCATACCTCCACCTCGCATATCAGCCATTTTAAGCTTCTCTAGCTTCAGCGCTTAACTACACGACGATTGAATCTCCTCATACAGGAGTTACGCAGCCATACTAATACCTAAGTAATACCTCTGAGCTCAGAGGAGTACAGCCTCTTTAGAAGAGGGGGTACGAGAAGCGATGTGAAGAGTATAAGCATCAGTGTTGATAGGTAGACGTCCGTGGGTATCAACCCCTCCTCGTAGCTAAGGGCAGCAGCAACAAGCATAACCTCGGCGCGTGGCACCATACCAACGCCTATAACCATAGATTTGTGCGAGTCAAACCCCGACGCCTTAGCTGCTAGGTAGCACCCAACGATCTTTGATAGGAACCCGAACGCCACGATTATCAACATTACCCATAGGTTCCTGTAGATCCCCATAGCGATCAGCTCCTCCATGTCTATGACTATCCCCGCGTAGACGAAGAAGAGGGGCATGAACAGGGTTATCAAGGGCCAGACTCTGCTCTCGATAACCCTCCCTATGTACCTATAGCTAGACATGCCTAGTCCTAGGGCATAGGCCAGCAGAATGGAGCTGAGCTTCATGTAGGCCGCAGCGTAGGATAGAGCCATGAGCAGGATGAACACTACTACGACAACGCCCTCACGAGGCTCGATCGCACTTGAGAGCTTGTATATGAACCTAGAGGCGAAGCCCGTGCCTAGGCTAACCGCTACCCAGAAGGCAAAAGCAAGGACTGTTATTGAGGGTATGAGAAGCACATCCACCTTGCCTAAGGCTAGGCCACTAAGGGCGCTTAGGAGTGCTAGCCCCAGTATATCGTCTACGACAGCGGCACCTATGATGGCATTAGCCTCGCGGCTGTTGATCTTCCCCAGCTCCTCCAGCGTTGTTACCGTGAGACTTACGGATGTTGCTGATAATATCACCCCGAGGGCGAAGCCCCCCTCTATGCTCAGCCCTAGGAGGGGCACTGCTACGAAGCCCGCCGCAAGCGCCGCGATCACCCCCCCGAAGGCTATGAGGCCCGAGGCCTTGAGCCCGCGGAAGAACTCCCTGATAGAGCCCTCGAGACCTGCGTGAAACAGTAGGGTTATGATGCCGAGGGTTGCGAACGCCCTCACCGTAGGGTGGGGCTTGAACCCCGCCAGCGAGAGCGCTATCCCTGCGAGCAGGTAGCCCATCACCCTCGGCATCCCGAGTCTCTTCACAAGGGCGGCCAGGGCGTAGGCGAGGGTGAGCATCAGCGCGATCTCCAGCATCCATGCATGCGGCTCCTCCACGGGCTCCACTCCGGCTCCTCACCCACTCCTAATAGGTAATCTGCAGAAGGAGAAACCCGTTACGCCTCCCCGCTCCTAAGGGTATCGAACACCGTTCTTACGCTGTACATGTAGGGACCCGCCCCGAGCTCAACGAGCTCCTCGGCACACTCATCGCCGAGGAGGTGTTGCGCGAGCCTCAGCACCTCTTCGTAGCTGGGCTCCCTACGGACACGCCTAACAAGCCTCTTCCTACCCGGGTCGTACCTTACGAGCTTCTTAAGGGCCTCCTCAAGGAGCTTCCTCCCGTCGGAGTTTAGGACCTCGCGCTTATCGAAGTACCTACCACGCTCCGTGAGCAGCTTCCGCAGGACGCTGTACACATATCTAGGCACACCGACACCGCATCGCCCCAAACCCTCCACCACCGCTTCATATAGCGACTACCCCTTCTTAAGCAGAGACCACATAGGTGTATACGTGGTGATGAGGGCCCGGTTCCTGAGGCATGTGCCGTGATGAGGAGTTATTCCGCTGAGCTAACCTCTCAGAAAGAGCTGGGCTATGACGAAGTACATGAATACCCCCGAGACATCCGCAACAGTTGTTATCAGAGGAGCGGACATTGCTGCGGGGTCCGCACCCACCAGAGATGCTGCTAGCGGAAGCATAGCTCCTACAAGGTCGGCTGTGACCACTACAGTTACTAGCGCAGTGGCAACGGCTAAGGCAACCCTTAAGTTAAGGGAGGTTAAGGCGAGGGCGAATCCGAATGCCATGCCCCCCATGGCCAGAGCTAGTAGGAGGGCTACAGCGATCTCCTTGGCCACGATCCTGAGCACGTCCCCTGCAGTGACCTCGCCCAGTGC
>QMWY01000118.1 GCA_003661865.1 Thermoprotei archaeon | reverse complement strand
GCGTCGGGTAGCCAGAAGTGGTTGGGGAACAGCGCCGCCTTAAAGGTGAATGTCCAGAGCGCTAGAGCCAGCGCAACCGCTGTTGCAGCCTCGGCGCTGCCGAATATGGAGCCGCTGTACGGAACCCTGAGCAGCTCTATACCCGTGGCCTTGATCGCCAGGTCCGCCATGTTGAGCGTGCCGAACGCGCCGTATAGGAACACCAGGGCTAGGAAGTATAGCGTTGTGGCCGCCGCGCCTATGAAGGCGTACTTCATGGCAGCCTCGACTGCCTGGGGCCTGCTGCGGTAGAACGCCACCAGTCCGTAGGCGGAGATCGCCAGTACCTCTATCATAACGAAGAGGTTGAAGGCGTCGCCCGTGTAGATGCATCCCAGGAGCCCCGCCTCCATCCCTAGGAGGAGGGTGTAGTACCATACGTAACCATCCATACCCTCGGTGTACCAGGTGCTGTAGAGCACTATCAGGAACATCACGGCCGCTGTAAGGAGCCCGAGGATCGCCCCGAACCGATCCACCTCGTACACGATCCCTACGGGCGGGGGCCAGCCACCGAATCCGTAGACTATAGGCTTCCCTCCCTCAGCCTCAACAAGGGCTAGGTTAAGCGATGCAACCACGAGCGCTGCTGCTGAGAACAGCACTGCGTATACGTCGAAGAACCTCTTCCTGCTAGTTACGAGGCTCAGCAGGGGTAGCGCGAACGCCCCCGCTATGAGCATGGGGGTTGAGACGCCTAGGCTCTGCGGTATGGCCACGGCCATCCAGATCACCCCTAGTCGAACACCCTCTTGGCGAACCTCTCGAAGGTTAGGGATATGCGCCTACGCGTCTCCTCAGGCTCGAGGGCCTTCACGTCTATCCAGTGGACGTAGAAAATCCTCTTCTCAGGATCTATGTCTACAACCACCGTACCCGGGGTGTTGGTTATGGAGTTCGCTACCGCCGTGGTGGCGTAGTCGCTTTCCGTGGTGTAGGGAACCCTCACGATCCCGGGGTTTATCGGCATGGCTGGGTGAACGATCCTCCTCATCACGTCTAGATGCGCCCTGACCTCGTCTACGAAGAAGTAGTGGATCGCGTAGGCTACGAGCCACCCCAGCCTCTCGAGCTGCAGGAGCTTGCGCGGCTCCCTAACCACGAGATTGGCGGTGATCAGCCCCACAGTAGCCCCTACGAGTAGCGCCGCTAGGAGATCTAGGGGGTGTACCGAGCCGCTGAACACTATGTAGGTTGCGAACGCTAGGAGCCCAGGTCCTACTGCGCGTGCGAGCCTCCCCACAGCTTCTCACCCCTTGAGCTTTGCTATCCTACGCACATCGGTTGTGCGGTACAGCCTGTAGATCTGGAGGGTTAGGAAAACGAGGAAGAGGGTTACGGCGAGCCCTATGACTATCGCGGTAAGCACGAGGGCCTGGGGCAGGGGGTCGACGGCCCTAGCGGTGAACCAGTCCATGTACTCTCTGCTGGGCGGGATCCTCGTTATGACCGGGGGTACCGGGGGTGATGTGGGTGTTGGCCACATCCTGTACCCTACGACTATGGCGAAGGTGTTGGCGGTATCGCTTAGGATCGTCAGCGCGATCACCTTCTTGATGAGGCTTGGCCTCGCCAGCACGCCGTAGAGCGATATCGCCAGGTTTGCGAAGAGGGTCATGATCAGCAGGTTGAATAGGTAGGTATCGATGTTAATGCCCATCCTCGCCACCCCTCACAACCTTAATCGCCTCCTCCTCAGGCACGGCGAGTAGCAGGAAAACTATCGTGAACCCAGCGCTGACCGCGAGGGCCTCGAACACGTTGAAGAGGAAGAGCGTGCCCCCGGTGAGGGCACCGTCGATCCTCCACGGAAGCCCTATGGGCGCGGCTGGCTTGGGCTGGTTCTGGAACACAAATGCTGTGCCTCCGCTGAGCAGAGACCCTATGAGCACGAGGAAGGCCGTCAGGCCGATCCCTAGGAGACCGGCGCTCCTAAGCCCGAGCATCCTGTTCTTCGTAACGCCCGAGCGCTCGAGGAAGTAGACGGAGAACACCACTAGGGCCACCAGTGGAGCCACCGCAGCCGTGGCACCGCCCTGGAAGCCGCCGCCGGGCGTTAGGTGGCCGTGGAAAGCTATGGACGCCGCCACGGCGAGGATCATACCTATTGTGAGCTTGGTCACGGTCTTCACTATCAGTGACATGCCCTCGGCGCTGCTCGGAGGCTTCTCCGGCAGGGACACTCCTCTCATGAGGGCCACTGATGCTATTATCGCTAGGAAGAACACCGCGGTCTCGAACAGCGTGTCTAGGCCTCGGTAGTCCCACACGATTGCTGTGACGGCCTCGGGGGCCATAGCGCTGAAGAGGGGATTGCTAGGGTTGAAGGTCATTGTTAGGTATACCATTGCGAGGTCCCTAGGCGTTGAGGGCGGCACCCTGTACCCCAGCGCCCCTAGGGTGTAGACTAGTGCTAGCAGGGCTACGAATATCACCATCGACGCCCCTATCACGATGCGCTCCCACGCCTTCATCCTACTCACCTTCGAACCTCTCCGTCTTCTTGATCAGGAAGAGGATGACGGCGGGGTAGAGCCCCACGGCGACGGGTACGTAGACCAGGACTATGTCGGGGGCCATGAGGAGGTAGTACATGAAGGCGTAGGCGGTGCTCTGGATTGCCGAGAACACCACTGCCTTCACCAGGTCCCGCTCGGTGACCGCTAAGTAGGTGGCTACCATTGATAGGAGTCCTAGGAGCGCGAGGATCCCGAATACCAGTGTCTGGGGCGCTATCACCCCTCACCACCCCTCCTATCCTCCTCTAGGTGGTCAACAACCTTGGGCTTCACAACTGCTGCTCTCGAGCGGTGGGCGGCGCGGGCAAGTGCGTGGGATCCTGCTGGGGCGAGTATGAGTACTAGGAACGCAGTTACCAGAGCAGCACCGGCCATGAACCAGCGGTACACGCCTAGGAACTCCGAGCCTGCCGCTATCAGGGCCGCGCCTACGAGGGGGACGAAGGCGCCGCCTATGGTCCCTACGGTGGCTGCGTGGAGCCTCACGTAGAAGTTGGGGAACCTCAGCATGCCTATAGCCGCTACTAGGTCGCAGAGCACCCCTATCGCCACCAGCACCTCTCCGAGTATCACGAGTATCCATGCGGGGTCCATGGCTACTCACCCATCTCCCTGGACTCGAGGTACTTCGCGACGTAGATGTCTAGGGCGTAGACCCAGAGGGCGAGGACTATAGCCACGGGCACCAGTATTGGGGAGCGGAAGAATATCGCCAGCACAACCAGGAAGGCTGCTAGGTCGTAGGTCATGGCGTCTATGGCCAGCACCATGTCGGGGACCGTAGGGCCCTTGAGGGCCCTGACCACGTATAGGGTGAACGACGCTATGTATATGGGCAGCACCACGAGTATGAACGTGGTCACCTGCTCCTCAATGCTCATCCCGGCCACCCGGGGCCTTTCTAAGTGTTTCTAGCGAGAGCTCGTCAGAGAAAAGGGGTTTGTCTGATGCCAGCCTGTACTCGTTCGTAACGACGTAGGCGTTCACGGGGCAGATCGTTACGCAGCGGTAGCAGAAGATGCAGCCGAAGTACCTTATCGATGGGAACACGAGCCTCCTATTAGCCTTTGGCACCGCCGCCGCGAGCTCCTTCGGTATGGGCTTCATCGTTATCACCTTCGATGGGCACTCGATCGCGCAGAGGGAGCACCCTATGCACTTGGTCAGGTCGGCGTAGTGCCTACCCCTGAAATCCGGCTCTACCTGTGTCTCCTCCCGAGGGTACTGTATCGTTACCGGCTTACTGAATAGGTTTTTCAGAACCTCCTTGAGGAACGTGTGCACCACTTCACATCACCCCCTGCACAGCAAGTTCCCTTAGGCTGAGCCTCTTCCTAGCCCCGCTCTCAGGGTCAACAACCGTGACCCTCTCCATACAGGAGATGCATGGGTCGAAGCTCACCAGTATCACCGGCGCGTCGGCTATGTAGGCCCCGACGAAGGCGAACGCCCCGTTTATGATGTTGTTGAACGACGGCGTCCTTATCTTAACCCGGTAGGGGTTCGGCTTACCATCGCTCATGACGTAGTAGGTGAGCTCACCGCGCGGAGCCTCTGCACGGGTAAACGCCTCCCCAGGCGGGAACCTCCGGGGGAGCCTCCTCTCGTCGGGAACCGCGTTGCCCTGCGGCAGGTGCTCGAGGACGTAGCGGCTAACCTCTATGGAGACGAGGGTCTCGTCCCACCTAACCATCATGCTGGCCCAGTAGTCCCCCTCGTCCCGGGTGACCATCCTCAGGGGCTCTATCTCCGGGTAGGCGTCGTAGGGGTCCTCGAACCTCACATCTATCTTGACGCCCGAGCCACGGGCTACGGGCCCTATGAGCGAATGAGATACTATGTCCCGGGGCGTAAGGATCCCCACCCCCATAAGCCTCTTCCCTATCGTTGGGTCGTCCTCGAAGACCCTCCTGTAGTACCTAACCCTCTCCTCGACCCGGTCCAGGATCTTGAGGAGCCTATCCCTCTTAACCTCGTCGATGTCGCGCCTAACGCCCCCGACCATCATGTAGTCGGCCAGGACCCTCCCACCCGTCAGTATCTCCTTGGCCTTCATCACCGCCTCCCTATCCCTCATTATGGACATGAACAGGGTTTCGTAGCCCAGCACCTCTGCCATGACAGCGTTGATCAGCATGTGGCTGTGTACCCTCTCGAGCTCCATCGCCAGGACCCTCAGGTACTTCGCCCGTGGCGGCGGATCCATGCCTAGCAGCGCCTCCAGGGCTCTTACGTAGCAGTTGGCGTGGACAGTATTGCATATCCCGCAGACCCTTCCGCAGATAAATATGTC
>QMWY01000117.1 GCA_003661865.1 Thermoprotei archaeon | reverse complement strand
GATATGGAGACCCCCCTCCTGGGTATCTCTATGGGGCTCCCCCGCTCCACGAAGCCTACGAGGAACATGAAGGCGAGGACCCTTCTGCGGAACCAGGTAACGTAGTTATCCAAAAGCGAGCCGTCGTGAAGCTCAAGGACAAAGTACCCGTTTACCTTTCTCCACGCGCCGGCTATGCTAACAGAGCTCAGGTCAACCACGAAAACCCCGCGTAGGAGGCGCCTTAAAGATGACCTGCAGTACGAGATGTACTCCTCGAGTTCGGGGAGCCCCTCCACTCCCTTGCTCAACGCTGGATGCACCTACCTCTCGATAGAGCCTAGCGCTTCAAGAGGTAATGAGGTGTTGATCACTTTACGTAGCGGAGCCCGCGTGTTAACGATGCTGCTGCGGCTATCAGCACTATCCCCACAAATATCTGCTGCGTGGCCAGCTCAGTTACTCCGAGCAACACCAAGATGTTGGTCAGGATCGTCAGGATCGCCGCGCCCAGCAACGGGCCTAGAGGGTGCCCCGTACCTCCCGTAAGCGCTATGCCTCCAATAACGCAGGAAGCTATTGCGTTGAGCTCGTTGCCCTGCGCCGACCAGGGGTCTACAGCGAAGCCACCCATAGCTATCAGCATGACGCCGCCCAATCCGTAGAGAGCTCCTGCCAGAGTGAAAGCAAGGAACTTCACAAGGTCGGCCCTCACACCTGCGAGCCTAACCGCCTCCTCGTTGCTGCCTATACCGTAGATGTAGCGCCCAAAGGTGGTCTTGGTCATCAGCAGGTACACCCCGATGATCACGGCGAGCGCTAGGAGGAAGCCCATGGGGATGTAGGTACCGTAGTCATTTAGGAACACCGAGTACTCGCTTAGCCCGTAGATGAGCCTACCGCCCGAGACTATTATGACGAAGGAGCGCCATATGACGAGCCCCGCCAGGGTTGCAACGAACGAGTATATCTTGAGCTTCGTCACGAGAGTCCCGTTGATCGCGCCTACGAGGGTGCCGAGGGCTATGGCGACCGCTACGGCTAGCCCCAGGTTCCCCGTAGACTTCGTTATTATGGCCGCCAGCATGGCGGTAGCTGCCTGTGTAGAGCCTACGCTCAGGTCGATCCCCGCCATAAGTATCGCCAGCATCTCCCCCGTGGCTATGAGGGCGAGGGGCGTTGTCTGCATCAGGATCACCTTGATGTTCATGGGCGCTAGGAAATAGTGCGGGGCTAAGGCCACCGATGCGGCTATGAGGAGCAGCAGGGGTATGAGGGGCTTCGCTATCTCGTGGGTTTGATAGAACTCTACGAACTTTCTGAGGAAGTTCGTACGAGGCTCCTCGCTTCCCATACCCAACCACCCGATACTGCATACTCAACTACTTTCCATACACGAGTACTTTAAGCACTGTATCTCGGTCTAGGTTCTTGTTGATGAACTCACCCAGTATCCTGCCGTCCCTCATAACGTATATCCTATCGGCTAGCCCCAGAGCCTCGTCGACCTCGCTTGTCAGGAGCAACACAGATACTCCCTGTTCACGAGAGTAGCGGTATATCAACCTCCTTATCTCGGCCTTCGCACCTACGTCTATACCTATCGTAGGCTCATCGAATATCACCAACCTCGCCTTCGTCAGCATAGCGCGGGCTACGAGAACTTTCTGCTGATTTCCTCCGCTCAGCTTCGGCACCTTGACGTAGAGCGAGGGAGTGACTATGTTAAGCTTCTTCACCATGTCGTTTCCAGCGGCCTCCTCCTTCCTCCGGTCTATAACCATGAACCACTTGGTGTATTCCTTCAACGACGATATGTCCATGTTGGCCACGACGGTGAAGCCGGGTATCAACCCCTCGCTTCTCCTATCCTCAGGCAGGTACATGATGCCCAAGCGCAGGGCATCCGCAGGAGACTTTATCTTGACTCTCCTCTCCATGTACCTAATCTCCCCGCTCACCACCTTGGTAAGCCCAATCAGGGTCTTGCCAAGCTCCGTCTTACCCGCCCCCACGAGGCCAAAGACAGCGACTATCTCTCCGCGGTACACCTTTACACTCACGTTCTTCAGCGGCACCTCCACAGGGCTCTGAGGCTTCGTAACTATGTTCCTCAACTCTATCAAAGGCACCTCTTCACGCGTTCTCGCCAACACCTTGTCTATATCCGAGAAGTCCCTCACCATGTAGACCTCACTCGCCTCCCTCCCGAGCATCATCTTGACGAGTTCGTGCGCATCTATATTCCTGCTCTCGACAGTCCCCACCTTGAACCCGTTCCTCAGCACGGTTATCCTATCACAGATCTCGAGCGCCTCATTCACACGGTGAGTAACGAAGGCAATGCCGAGGTTCCGCGCTTTCAACCTCTTCATAGCATCAAAGAGCCTCTCAACCTCCTTGGGGGACATCGGGCTCGTTGGCTCGTCGAGAAGGAGTATCCGGGCATCCATGCTGAGCGCTGTAGCGACCTGCACCAGCATCTTCTCGGCCACGCTTAGGTCCCTCACCTTAGCATCGAGATCGAGCTCTATACCGAATTTAGACAGTATATCCTCTATATACAGCTTAAACTTAGTCTTCTTGAACCTTGCACCCCACTTCCTCCACATAAAGCCTAGAAGCGCTATGTTCTCAAGAGCTGTCAGGTGAGGCATAAGCGTAACTTCCTGGTGAACCAGTATTATGCCGTGCTCCCGCGCATCCCTAGGGCTTTTAAAGAATACCTTTCTCCCGTAAACGTAGAGCTCTCCGTGGTCAGGTCTGTGAATACCGTAGAGCACCTTGAGAAGTGTCGACTTCCCAGCACCGTTCTGGCCTAGGAGCCCATGGATCTCGCCTGCCTTGAGGTCATACGTAACATGGTTAACAGCTACAACCCCAGGAAACTTCTTCACTATGTCCTTGGCTAGGAGAAGAACCTGATCCTTCTCAGTAATCTGAGGAGAGAGCGCCGTCGTTGAGGAACCGCGCCCTATCTCCATCTCCTACACCCCGCTCGTCACCGTTTCTTCCATAGAGTACCTAAGTACTGCTTCAAACTCTTCCTAAAAATTTCTATCACTACACCTTGCAATACTCGGTGCAAGCCGAGTGCTATTGTATGTAAAGTTTAATACTGCGTATCTTCAGTAGTGGACAACGGAGCATGGAGGTAAGCCGGGTGAAGCCGTCTTGGCCGATTGGAGAATTGTTAGTGGTGTACTCATAGTACTCGTAATCATCCTGGCAGCCACAACCGCCTACTTCGCCTCTAAGCCCCCGGTAACGATCACAACCACTGTAACACAGCCCGTGACAGTCACCACCACGGTTGCAGGTAAGGGAACGACCGTGACCGTTGAGAAGACCGTGACCGTCTCTGCAGGAGGCCCCGCGGTCAAGAAGCTTAAGGTGTTCTTCTTCGACCCTGCTCCCGCCAACATGTGGTGGGACATAGTTGTTGAGGGTGTTGAGAGAGCAGTCGAAGAGCTCAGGTTGATGGGTGTTGACGTTGAGTACAAGAGGTTCGACGCCACGACCCTCGATAAGCAGGTTGCCCAGCTCCAGCAGGCACTTACGCTGAAGCCTGACGTCGCTGTCATAGGAACGATCTCTGATGCTGTGCAGGACTTGGTGAAGCAGCTGAGGCAGGCAGGCACCATAGTTATCCTCGTTGACAGGGATCTGCCCGACCAGACTGCTAGGGATCTCTACCTAGGTACAGACAACAAGTGGGCTGCCAGGATCGAGGCCGAAGCCTTCTTAAAGTGGCTGGAGGGCCAAGGTGTGTCTAAGCCCTGGAAGATCATAATATTCAAGGGCTTACCCGGCATACCAACTTCCTACCTCAGGTACGAGGGGTTCATGGAGGCTCTCAAGCCGTACATAGATAAGGGTGAGGCCCAGGTAATCGAGGAGGTCGAGGTGAACCCAGACCTTCTGCCTGAGTGCTACGCCAAGGCCAGTACTATCGTGCCCAAGTACGGTAAGGGAGTCACCGCCTACTTCGCAACCAATCTGCTGCAGGCTATGGCCATAGTCAAGGCGCTACAGGACAACAACATACAGCCGGGTAAGGACGTCTACGTGCTGGGCTTCGATGCTCAGGTGAAAGAGTGGGTTGATATGATAGCTAAGGGCTACGTAGCTCTCAGCATCCAGCAACACCCATTCAGCATGGGTTACTGGGGTGTGTGGGCAGGATACTACATCAAGGCGGGGCTGCTGAAGCTGCCCGAGAAGGCTGTGATCAACACGCCGACATACAAGGTAGTGCCTTGTAACGCCACATACTCGCTGTACCTAGACCACTTCGCCATACCGCCTATGGAGCTGCTGAAGCTGGCCGCGAAGTTAACACCAGATAACCCGCAGATGCACTCGCCCGGTTACTACTCCCTACCCTGTGGCTGAAGCCCTACACAACAATACTTTTTGAAGATAATCCCTAGCCTCCCCCTGCAACGGGCATAACCGCGACCCTATCCCCTTCACTCAGCTTCGTCTTGAGGCCCGCAAGATCCTCTACATTCCTGGCGTTCACCAGCACCACAACGCCCTCGCCCAAGCTACACTCCCCATCGCTACACTTGACTACTCGATCAAGCTTTAACAAGCCCTTCCCAGCAGCCACGTGCAGTAGCTCCAGAACCGTGATATCCTCGTTGACCTCTAGGAAGACCTCCCCCGGGTAGCTGCTGTTGCTGAAGGGAGGGAACACTTTTAGACGCACCTTCACGCTTGACACCGATGTTAACCAGTAGATCCACCCGAGGTTAAATCCTCACCTTGCTAAAAGCTTAATACTATAGCAGAATTGGCGATAGTGCGAGAGAAGGTGTTCCATCTACCTGGTGATGCAGCTTGAAGCTTGTCCCCATAGGCATCGCAATGTTGGGAGACG
>QMWY01000116.1 GCA_003661865.1 Thermoprotei archaeon | reverse complement strand
CTATTGTAGCAGCTGGCAGCGGAGGATAGGCCTCTGGGCCTGCTGCTAACTGACATGCAGTATAAGGGCGCACTCGTAGTCTTCTACGCCAAGAACAGAGAGGACTACGGTGATGAACTCACGCACTCCAAAGTCGTGGCAGCTGTTGCGAGGCATGTAGGGGCAAGGACCTCAGCATCCATACCCCGCTGCACAGCAGGCGATCCCGAGCGCTGCGCTAACGAGATTAGGAGGTGGTGCACCTATCTATCACGCGCTCTCTACGTCTTCGCAACAGGGATGCTGCCCCCGCTCGCGGCTGATGAACGCGCTGGAAACTGATCTCCGAGATGATGTGGTTTCAGCGGGCTGACGCCTGCTACCCCAGCTCTATGGTCTCGCCATTCGAGGGTGTATGTACTTTGACACCGAGCTCCTCTTCTACAAGGGCTGCGAAGTCGAATACCGTTGGGTCCCCGCCGTGTATCACAACAACCTCCTCGAGCCCCTTAACGCTCTTCAGTAGGCCTAGCAGCCCGCTAACTCCCGCATGGCTAGAGAAGTCGAACCACATAACCCTCGCCTGCACGCGGGGCCCGAGCTCCTCGAAAACCCCCTCCTCCAAAACCCTTCTCCCGGGTGTTGATGGGGCCTGGAAGCTTACGAAGATCAGGGCGCTCCTCCTATCGCTCCACATACGCTTGATGTAGTAGAGCGCCGGGCCCCCCTTAAGCATGCCCGCGGGAGTTACAATAACGGCGCCGGGCTCCTTCAAGATCTTCTTCCTTAGGCTCGCCCGGGGCACCGGTGTGAAGATCTTGTAGGCCTTCTCGAGTAGATCGGGCCTGTGTATGCAGCGCCTATAGTTGAGCAGGATCTCGGTTATTTGCCTCGCCATCCCATCGTAATACACGTTGGCGTACGGCATCTTCTCGGCGAGTAGGCACAGTATCTCCTGGGACCTCCCGAGGGCGAATGCGGGTATCAGCACCACACCTCCATCCTCTACAACCTCCTTGACCACCTCTATGAGGCGCTCCTCGACGCGGCTACGGGGCGGGTGGTCAACGTTCCCGTAGGTGGACTCTATCACCACGACGTTAGCCTCAATCCCGCTTAGGTCCGCCCCCTTAACGAGCCTAGTATCTATGGTGTTGACATCCCCTGTGTAGAGGATGTAGCGTCCCCCCACCTCGACCCTGAACATGGCGCTCCCGGGTATGTGGCCAGCGTTGATGATGTCGATGGGTATTCCCGAGATCTCTAGGGTTGACCCCAGCCTCCCTTCAACAACGCTCTCGAGCATGGCGTTCAGCTCTGGGTACTCGAAGGGCAGGTAGTACCCGGCGAGCTTAAGCATGTCCGTGATCATGATCCTCGAAAGCTCGCGCGTCAACCCCGTCATTACAGTCGGTATCCTCCGCGATATGTAGAGGAACGGGGCTGCGCCAACGTGGTCTAGGTGCGAGTGCGTTATGGCGACTACACTGAGCTCAGCAGGCTTTACGGGGAGGGGCAGCACGGGGATGTCATCCTCCCCAAGCCCTATGCCATAGTCGAACAGGATCTTCTTGTCTCCGTAGCTCAGCAGCACGGCTGCACGCCCCACCTCGCGGCCGCCGCCAAGCACGGTTATGCTTACGCTCGCCACCTCACCATCACCGCTCAGCCCCTAATGCTCGATAGCACGGTATATATTCGTGTACACGCCCTACCTGTGCTAGGGAGAGGGGTATTGCTACCTATAAATCCGAGGGATTTACAGAGGCAGCTCAGGCAGCTTAGGCGCATGGGGGTCTCCATAAACGCTGTTGAAGGTGTTAAGAGGGTCATACTCGAGTTCGAGGACAAGGACCTCGTGCTCGAGCAGCCGCAGGTTATGGTGATGAGCTTCGCGGGGCAGAAGGTCTACCAGATAGTTGCGGCTAGGGAGACCGAGGTCCGGGCGGAGGAGAAGCCCCAGGTAAGTGAGGTAGAGGCACCAGTAGAGGCGGGGGTCACGGTGAGCGATGAAGATGTTAAGTTCGTAGCAGAGTACGCGGGTGTAAGTGAGGAGGAGGCGCGAAGAGCGCTGATCAAGGCGCGGGGGGACATAGCCGAAGCGCTGATGATACTCCAGGAGAAACAGGGCAAGGGGTAGCGGTGCCGTAGCGTAAGCACTGCTAAATGATCCTGCTCTGCCCCCCGAGAACCGTTCTCAGCCTTTCGACGAGCTCGTCAACGCTGCTCGCCAGGCTGAGGATCAGGGGTATGCGCTCTATCTCTGCTATCCTGATCGCCAGCGGGTCCACGCTCCTCCTAGGCCCGTGGATAACCACTACCGCTGGCTTTAGCGGAGACACGCGTACGGCAACCATGGGGGACCTCCCCTTGGATACCCGGGTGAATATAACGGCCCTCTCGCTAGTCATCCCGAGGAGCTGCCAGTACTCGTACCCCTTCATGGACTCGATAGCGCGTATGCTGTCGAGCACCGTGTAGCCGTATAAGGGCTTATCGTTGAGGAAGGTGTTCAGCGGGTACCCCTCAACAAGTTCGATGAGCTGCGATAGCGGTACAGGGCTCCAGAACTCGCGCATATCGATAACCGCATCCATTCGAGGCATGAGGCTGCTGAGCAGCGACCTAACGGTTACCCAGCCCCGAGCTTCATCAGCCCTTATGAGGGACTCCACGAACTTCTTGAGGAACCGTGCACCCGGGACCCTCCTACCCTTCTCATAGTCGCTCAGAACGCTGGGCGACACACCCATCAGCTTCGCTAGCTCAGACTGGGTAAGCCCGAAGATCTCGCGCCACTTCCTCATCGCGGCAGCCGTGCTGTCGGCGAGAACTATATCGCCGGCTATGCGCCTAGCTATCAGCTCAACAGCGTAGCGCGATACCATGGCCCTTCCACACAGTGGTTACGGTATTCAAGCTTTAAAACCGGCTTCAGGATATAGCGGAGATACGGCTGGTGGGCCCGTCGTCTAGCCTGGTAGGATGCGGGGTACACCGAGTACTGGTGCCCGACTCGGGACCCATCTGGGGCGGAACTCCCCGTGGTCCGGGGTTCAAATCCCCGCGGGCCCACCAAACTCACTTGATCGTGAGGTCTATCTTCCCTCCCTTCGACGCCACAACTATATCGAATATCATCTCCGCAGAGCCCTGGAGGTAGTTGCATGCAAGCCTTATCCTCTCCAACATGCTCCTTATACGCGGGTACTCCTCCATACCCACACGCTTAACCACGGAGTACTCTAGCTTCGAGAAGTAGGATGCCAGCTCAGCGGTTATGTCTACCGATTTGTTCGCGAGCAGGATGTTCCTGCTGTTCATAGAGGTCATCATGACGTCTAGGGCGTAGTTTATCAGGTCCGAGATCTCCGCTATCGGCTCCCTCAGATGCTCAGCGAACCTCTTGAGAGTGTCGTTGTCGTTGACAAGCTTGGCTATCGACGAGAGGGTATCGCCAACGTCCTCGAGCGACTTTATCAGCGCGCGGTACTCGGTTAGCAGCTGCGCCTCCTCACCCGCCTCACCATCACGCTGGGAGCTAAGGACGTAGGTGTAACGGACGGCGAGTGTGTAGACCCTATCGAGCTCGAACTCCAGCTCGAGCAGCTCTCTGAAGAGGGAGGTGTTTAGATCCCTCAGAGCCGCATTGAGGTAGTTCACCATGGACTTGATGATGTTTATCATCCGCGCCACGAGGCTCTGTATGTTGTACCTCGCCGTATCCACGAACACCTGCACGACGATCCTCGACAGGTCCTGCTCAACTATCTCTGCCCCGATGAGCGCCCGGACCATAGACCTCACTCCCTGGACCTGATCGGGGGTTAGGTTGGAGTCAACGCTCTTTATAACGATCTTGTCGTGGCCCGTGATGTACGAGGTGTATATAGCACGCCGCAGCAGCTCATCGCTAGTCTTACTCGAGATCAGGATCTCTACAACGCTCTCCTCGCGGAGCTTATGGGAGCGCTGGGGCGAGATCACGAGGGTTCCGTTGCTACGCACAGTTATCTTGACGAGGTCCCCGGGCTTGAGCCCCATCTCCTTAACCCACTCGGCGGGTAGGGAGACCATAAGCGTGGATTTGCCAAAGCGCTGTACCTTCCGCACCTCCGAGAGCTTCCTCATTACCTTTCAACACCTCCGTTATCGATTCTAGGTTTTGTAGTACTTAAACCGATCCTTACTTCACCTCAGTTAGTTTATATGCATTAATACACCGGTAGAGGCGTTATTAACCCAGCGATGAACAGCCCCACTAGGGTAAAAACCAGCTTATTCCTATAGGGAGATGCTTGGTAAGCAAAAACTCATCTGAGCAAGGCACAGCTGTATAAGCGTCTCAGAACTCGCCGCCGACCCTCTTCGAGAAGTCGAAGACCGTTAGGCTAACCACCTTACCCCGCTTGATCCTCACCACAACGTTGCTGTTCGTGAGGATGGACTCGTCGGCGTCCTCGACGTCGTACCCGAAGTTTATGTAGAGTATATCGTTCTGCCTATCGTACTCGAACCATATGTTCTCAACATCAGCCAGCTCGTAGCTCCTCTTCCCAGCCTCCGACACCCTTCTCACCCGGGCTTGGTGCAGGGGGTAAGCACTTCAAAACCTTTCGGCGTTAAGACGACTGTAGACTCGAAGCGTGCACCGCCTTTACCACCTATGTAGACCCCGGGCTCTACGGTAACTACGTACCCCGCCTCCAGCACCTCGCTATTCCCCGGGGCCAGCCTAGGAGGCTCGTGCACCTCAACCCCTACCCCATGCCCTGTTGAGTGTGGGAAGAACCTGCCGTACCCCCTCATCTCGATAAGCCTCCTAGCTGCCGAGTCCACGTCGCCTGCACGAACACCCGGCTTGAGCATCTCAAGCGCGTGCTTCTGAGCCTCTTGTGCAACGGTGAGG
>QMWY01000115.1 GCA_003661865.1 Thermoprotei archaeon | reverse complement strand
TAGGAAGCCTGACAGCATCTCTAAACCTGTACTCAGGTTGCTTAGGATCTACGCCGGGGAACACCACTATGAGCTCTACGCTCTGCCTAAAGCGCACAGGTTTCTTAGCGGCTATCGCCTGCTCAATACTGCGCCTCAGAGCGGGCTTAAGCCACTCGAAATCAGTGCTCATAGCAGCACACCCTTGTACGCCCTCCTCCACTCATCCTCGTACTTCCTTATCAGCTCATCATAGACACCCTGCTCGACCTCCCTTAAAACCTCTTTAGGGTCCTTGCCCTCGACCGTGAGCCCTATGGAGCGTGCAGAGCCGAGTATGCTCTTCACAGCAGCTCTAAGGGTCTTGGCATTCATCTCGGGCCTCTTCATTATCGCTACTTTTATGACGTGCTCCATCTTGATATCGCCCACCTTTTTATGCATGGGGTCCCCGGAGGGCTCTGAGGCTCCTGCAAATCTCAGGAGCAGGCTTGTAGTTGTTGGAAGCCCTAGCTCTATTCGGTACTTCTTGGTCTCTACATCAACCACTATCCTAACTTCTACGGTCATACCCTCGTAGGGCTTGGTGATCTCATTGAGTTTCTCGACAACCTCAGCGGCATCTAGACCCACCTCTGCTAGCGCCGGTCCTAGCGGAGGTTCGGTACTGGCCTTGCCCCCCTCGATCTGTACCTTTATTATCTTCTCGCGCGCCATGCCCATCACACCTTCTTGGCGGGCTTCACGTACTCAACAGGTACCGTGACGTTTAGGGGGAAGCTGGCCTCTAAAATATTGAGTACGACCTCGTTGCGCGCCTTGTTTATCTCAACAACGCGTGCGCGGAGCCCCCTGAAGGGCCCGGCCACGATCTCCACCTCCTCGCCTACGCTGAGCTGCTCTATTATGGGCTTGGGCTTGAGCAGCTTCTCTACATCATCCCATTTCAGCGCTCCAGAGGCGCGCCCCTTAACATGCTTCATGTCCCTGATCGCTTCGTAGACCACGTGAAGCCCAGCGGTCTCTAGTATTATGTATCCGCGGAGCTCGCTGGGGACGATGATGGAGTATACTGCTAGGTTTCTATTCCGGACCCTATTCTCTATGAGGAGGGCTACGTTCATCTCCTGTCGTGCAGTTGTTCTGACGGCGAAGAACTGGCTCCTCTGCTGTAGCGATCTGCGCTTCGTAGCGGTGGTACCCGATCCGCTACTCTCGGACACCTGAACCACCCTTCGGTCTTAGGGTGAGGCTGGTGCCTGTCCGGAGACGAGGTATATGGCTGATGATACCCCGAAGGCTATGGCGCCTACTAGGAGGAAGCCCGTAAGCGTGATCTTCAGTATCAACATGTACTCCTCCCTATCAGGCCTCTCCGCAAGCTCCAGCACCCTCTTTATACCCTCTAGTATCTCGCTTAGCCTCATTCCAAATGACCCTGCACAGATATCTCTACCCACGGTTTTTAAACTTAGAAGAGAAGGCGTGGATAGGCTATAGACGTAGGATGTTGTTGAGCACGTACTCAGCGCTGTAAGGCACTAGGTCCTCGTAGCGCTGGCCAACGCCCAGGAACAGTATGGGACGTGTTATAGTAAGGATCACTGAGAGCGCCGCGCCTCCACGCGCGTCTGCATCTACCTTTGTGAGCACAACACCGTCTACGCCCACGCTTTTATGGAATGTACGCGCCTGCTCAACGGCGTCGTTACCAGTTAGCGCATCCACCACAAGGATCTTCATGTTCGGCTTAGCTACCCGCACAACCTTCCTCAGCTCCTCCATCAGGTCCACGTCCACATGCATCCTACCCGCGGTGTCTAGGAGCACCAGGTCAAACCCCCTCTTCCTAGAGTAGTTTATGGCGTCATGAGCAACTGCCGCTGGGTCAGAGCCGTACTTCCCTCCGAAGAACTCCACACCTATGGTGCTGCTATGCTTCTTCAGCTGCTCCTGAGCAGCTGCCCGAAACGTATCCGCGGCTACTACCATTACCCTTAGCCCCATCTTCTTGTACCTATACGCGAACTTAGCTATGGTTGTGGTCTTACCAACGCCGTTGACACCCATGAACATCAGTATATAGGGCTTGGACCTCCTCACCTCAGCGTCTATATCGAAGCTGGGCTCGCCTCTGCGCAGTATCTCGAGAAGGGCCTCACGGATCCTCTGCAGGATGTATGTCTCAACCTTTGCGCCCCTAGGAACCTTAACGCCGATGAGCTTCTGGCGCAGCGTGTTTACAAGGAGCTCGGCAGCGTCGTAAGCAACATCAGCCTCTACGAGGTTTAGCAGGAGGTCGTCTAGGTAGGGCGATACATCCTTCTCACTGAGCTCACGATACTTGACAGCCTCGGCCAGCCTATTTGCGAAGGTTGTAAGTGCCTTACGTATCCTTCCTAGGAACATGCGGGGTCTACCGCTGTTGCATCTGCGAGGAGCTTAGCTGTTTCTGAAGCTTCTTGGCGAGCTCGTTGTACAGGTTCGTAACCTTCTTGATCTCCCCCTCTATACCGCTTGCTATCCTCTCAAGCTCCCTCTCCCGCTCTAGAAGAACCTCTATCGCTTTGTCTAAGGGCACCTTAGCGTACAGGTCTCCTCCAAGCGCGAGGACGACGTTGTTGAGGTCTTTGAGCTCAGCGTAGACGAGGGCATGACCCCTCCTATCAAGCGCTACCAGCATACGCCTATCCTTGGACTCCCGGATATGGGTAAGCGTTGTTCTCGCCAACCGCACCTCCTCCAGCTCGCTGAGCGCTACCTGGAGCCTAGACTGCAGCTCATTTACGTAGTTCTTCAGAGCCTCGAGCTGCTCTACTAGCGAACGCACCTCGCTTTCGGGTTCGCTCACTCCACGATCACCTTTGTTAGCTTCGCTAGGTCCCTAATCTCCTTCCTAACAGCCTGCTCGGGTGGCACCTCCTCAATTCTTACCACTCTGATATGGCTTCTCTTCATCTTGTGTCTACTGCCGAACTCCGAGTACAGCTTCTCTAACGCATGCTCAGGCTTCAACGCCCTTATCTCAACCACGAACTTCCTCCACTCAGGGACCTTGTCATGGCTGAATAGTGCGAAGCCGTAGATCCTGAACACCTTGATCTCGGAGCTCATCTCATTTCACACCCAGCACCTGAGTTATCCTGAGCATCTCAGGACCGGTCGTCCGTTCCCCAACGAGGGCGCCATGTGTATTAGCAACGAGACCTGACCTTATAAACCCTATACCGAAGTTGACTGTGCCGACATCGACGGGTACTGAGAAGAAGTTGCTTAAGAACCTCAGCTCCTCATCGGTGGCGTCAGGATGGACGAGCCCGCCCTTGTTAGTTACCGTAGCTGCTGAACCCACAGTCGGTATCTCAGCAATGCTCCCTTTCTCAACCTCTACCCCGAGCACATCCCTAACCTTTTCTATAAATGAGCTGTCTGCTTCGGGATGAACGAGGGCAGCCTTATCGTTGGCCAGTACGACGTTGCCCAGAGCCGTCATTCTGCCTATGACGACTTCTACAACCCCGTCAAAGACCCTTTTTATAGCCTGGATCTCGCTCCCCTCGACGAACCGCGGGAGGAGTATACCGTTGTTATTACCAGCGATCAGGACCCCCACAATCCTCATACCGCCGATCGTTGTTTCGACGATCTCTACACCTAGCGTTGACCTTATGATCTCAAGATCCTTCCTATCTATTCCCGGAGGTACGATAGCTATGGAGTCGTTTGCAAAGATGTATACGCCTATATGGGGGTTACCCCAGAGGCTAAGCCTTTCAATAGGCATGAACGAGCATCACCGCTGCTTAACGGGTATCGCTATAGCTGCCTTATAGACGCCCTCGTCTATCCTCATAAACCTCACGGCGATGTACCGCGGCGGCTTCTCTATCTTGTACATATGTATATACACGTTTATCAGCGGGTCTAGCAGTACCTTCTTGGCATGGAGGTGGCGCTCTAGAAACCTCCTTATGTATTTTATGGCCCTGCGCCCCCTATCCCTACGGGAGCCCGCCCAGTAGACCCTTCTTAACGGTATTATGTAGATCCCGCTGCTTTTCTCCCGCCTAGCTCTCTCGCTCAAGATCCATCACCGTTAGACATCCTTTAGTTTAGACCTGCGCCAGTGTCTAAGCCTAGGCCTCCACCTAACCCTTCGCCTGGTCTTGGCGACGACCCATATGGGTATGGGCTGATTGCTCTTCTCCCTATTTATCAGGCGCAGCTTTCGCGCAAGGGGCTTGTTGCGCGCCATACCTATCTACACCCAGCTACTTCTCACGTATGCTAATCCTGTACTCGCGGCGTGTACGTTCGTATAGCTCGGCTAGTAACTCTTTCAGCTCCTCGTCGGTTATAGGCGTTCTTACCCTGCCCTGGAGGGCGAGCGTTATAAGCTGGTCCTCAACCATTCTAGCGAATTCCGGCCTCACAAGCCTTAGGTTAGCAAGTCTCTCCCGAGCCTCAGGGGTGAGGATCCTTCTCAGGATCTCTGCCCTTCTGAGCTCCTCAGCCTCCCTCTCCCTCTTCAAACGCTCGAGCTCTGCTCTCTTGCGCAGGATCTCCCGGTACTGCCTCTCCAGAAGAGCCTCAAGCTCCTCATCGCTCTGGACATTGTAGTCCGATACCATTGCCCTCTCCCTCCCCAGAGTCTCTTCTGAAGAGAATAAATCTTGCCTAACGCTCACTAGCGCTTAAGCGCCCGCGCTAGCGACGGCGGCCCGTACTTCAGGAGCTCAAGCCTCTCCTTAACGAGCTCTTGGAACACCTCCCAGGCTACCCTATCCAGTAGCGCCCTGCCCTGCGGTGTTAAGGTTCTGCCTCCCGGCACTTTCTTAACGAGGCCTGCCTTCTCTAGCTGCTGCAGAATCTTCCTTATGTGTGAGCCCCCTGCACGGCGGAAGTGCGGTGGTGCTGAACCCCTGCGCTTGAG
>QMWY01000114.1 GCA_003661865.1 Thermoprotei archaeon | reverse complement strand
TTACTAGAAACTTTCTAGTAAATATGGGGTGGTGGCGTGAGGTACATCACCTCGTACCTCAAGAGGCACTACGTCACCGTCTCCCTGAGGAGGGAGGCGTGGAGGAGGTTCAGGAGGCTCTGCTACGAGCGTGGGTTGCCCTACAGCGACTGCCTGGTGAGGCTGGTGGAGGAGGCGGAGAACCCGAGGGTGCTCACGAAGGAGATGGAGGAGCTGCTGGAGGCCGCTGTGAGGCTGGCGAACAGGGTGCCCGACGCCCCCGAGTCCCGCAGGATCTTCGAGCTGTGGGAGCTGCTGGTTGGGTGAAAGAATTGAAAATCCTGTGGGTTTCGGACGCCTTCTGGCTCAACACGGGGTACGCCACCGTGACCAGGCACCTGGTGCCGCACCTCGCTAGGGAGCACGAGGTGGTGCTGCTGCCCTTCGCCGGCACGGCCCAGGGCGGGTTCTCAAGGGAGCTCATGGGCGTGGACGTCCTGCCCGGCCTAGCCAGCGTAGGGGACGTGGAGCACTGGTTCTTCGAGAGGCGCTGCGACGTCGCCATCGTGCTGAAGGACCCCTACGCCGTGCCCGGGATCCAGGGCCTCCCGGTGTTCCACATAATGTACTCGCCGATAGCCGAGGAGCCGGTTCCGAGGGAGTGGCTCGACATAACGAGGAACGCCGTGAGGGTATGGATTCCCTCGAGGTGGGGCATCGACCAGTACCTCAAGGCCGGTGGGGATCGGTCTAAGGTTCGCTACCTACCACACGGCGTGGATACCCACGTGTTTAGACCCCTAGACGCGCCGAGGGAGGAGCTGAGGGCGAAGCTCAACCCGGGGCTCAGGGACGCGGACGTTGTTGTAGGCATAGTCGCGGTGAACAGGGCTAGGAAGCTCATCCCCAACCAGCTCGAGGCGGTGAAGCTGTTCATGGAGCGGAACCCGGACCTCAACGTGGGTATCTACCTCCACACCTCCGTGACGCCCGACGGGCCCCACGGGGGCTGGTACCTAGACGCCGTGGTCGAGACGATGGGGCTGAGGGGCCGCGTGGTGTTCCCCGAGCAGCACTACTACCGACTAGGATTCACCGAGGCCGAGATGAACCTGGTGTACAACGCCTGCGACGTAGTGCTGAACCTGTCAACGGAGGGCTTCGGCCTGGTTCAGCTAGAGGCGCAGAGCGCCGGGTGCCCAGTGGTGTCCCTTGCCCACGGGGCGGGGCCCGAGATAAACTTCTTGGAGCTGAACTGCAGGGTCGCGGCGAAGCACTACACCGTCAGGGGCTCGTGGTGGGGCGTCCCCGACCCGCACCACGCCGCGGAGCTCATAGAGAGGGCGCTGAGCTTCGACAGGGAGAAGATCGCTAGGTACCTCCACGGAAAGGCCAAGGCGTTCGACTGGGAGTTAATAGCCCAGCAAGCGCACAAGCTGCTCGAGGAGGCATCAGAAGAATTCATGCCTCAGAAGGTGGGAGGTGGCGCGTGATGGTCGCCGTCGGGGTCAGGCCCAAAAAGGTCGGCCCCTTCGTGTTCATAGTCCCGGTGAACGAGAAGGGGGAGGAGGACTGGACCTGCCCGAGGTGCGGCAGCCGGCTCAGGAGCTGCTGCGGCAACAGCCACATCTGGTGCTACAACTGCGGCTTCGAGCTCTGGAGCTACCGGCCGATGAAGCTCGAGGTGCAATTGGAAAACATATTGCAGATCAACCCTGGTACTACCACGGCAGTTGCACTCTTCAGGCTGAAGTGTAGGAGGTGCGGACACGTCTTCGAGTCAATGATGGCGGTCACACCTAGATGTCCTAAATGCGGCAGCTACGACTGTGAGGTCATTGACCCAGACCTATCAGGCACCAAAATGGTTCGGGCAGACGAGAAATGAAGGTTGCGCTTGTTTCCCCCTGGGGCTCCGCTAGGTGCGGGATAAGGAGCTACACCAGGTTCCTAGCGGAGGAGCTGTCGAAGCACGTGGAGCTCTGGGTGGTGCCCCACTACAGGTACGCCCCCCCGGACAGGGGCTACGCCCGGTGGCTCGCGAGGAGGGCCCTGAGCCTAGAACCAGACATTATCCATGTTCAGCACGAGTACGGTATTTGGAACCCGCTCGACCCCGGGGTGTTCCTGGAGCTCCTGCGGGAGCTGGGGAGGGGGAGGGCCAGGGTAGTGGTGACGATGCACTCCACGGGCTTCCCGGCCGAGGCGGGGATAGCGGGGCTCGCGGACGCCATCATCGTGCACAACAGGTGCATGCTCAGCGCCTTCCGGGGCAGCAGAGATAAGGTGCTTATCATACCCCACGGCTGCAGGCTGATCGATATACCTAGGGGTGCTGCGAGGAGGAGGCTGGGCATAGACCCGGGTAGGTACGTCGTAGGGGTGTTCGGCTTCGTGGACTGGCGCAAGGGGCACGACATCGCGCTCGAGGTCTTCGCGGGGCTCAGGCGGAGGGTAGACGCCGAGATGGTGTTCGTAGGGGGGTGGCACACCGACAGCGGGAACCCCTACATGCAGCAGGTGCTCGCCAGGGCTAGGGAGCTGGGTGTGAGGGTGACGGGCTACGTGGACGACGCCGCCTTCGAGACGTGGCTAGCAGCTGTGGACGTGGTTCTCCACCCAGCGAGAGCCGTATCGGAGTCCGGCGTGGTGTGCGCAGCCCTCGGCGCGGGCAAGCCGGTGGTGGCGACGGACCACCCAGCCTTCGAGGACAAGCCGGTTCTGAGGTGCAGAACCGTGGAGGAGATGGTGGAGGCTCTGCAGAGCCTCGCAGACCCGGGGCAGAGGGACGAGTGGGGGAGGAGGGCGAGGAGATACGCAGAGCAGAACTCATGGGCGAAGATAGCCGAGAAACACGCAGAGCTATACAGGAAGCTACTCACGAGGTGAGGCGCCGTGCCGTTCACCTCGGAGTGGTTGTTTAGGGTGTTTTACGGTCATTTAAGGTAGCCACCCCGAGGGTCATCACGGTCTCCGCCGACCCCCTCACCGCCCTTCGGGAGCGGTTCTCGGAAACCGGCGGTCACCACTAACTTTACTGATCTCACTAGCCTATACACCTTCTTAAACCTCATAGCCCTAAAAGGACTTAAACAACCCTAAACTACCCTCACAAATGTTTCAGCCCCTAACACCGGTCAGGGTAATGAGGGTGCTCCCAAAAGCACTATGTCACCGCCGAGCCGCGTCATCTCGCCTCCGCTTAGGTGAGTGCCCTACGACTGATTAGGGGTTTTCGGCTAGTGTTTACCGGGGTGCGGGGTTGCTTGGCATCTGGGGGCTCGCGCCTATTGTCTGCGCTCTCGAGCCGCGTGCGCTGAGGCGCGTCGTTGCGGAGAAGACGGCTGTGCTGAGCCCGGATAGGCCGGAGTGGAGCGTTAGGTTCGGGCCGGGGTGGTTCGAGAGGTTGGGCATACTCATAGTTGATGGGGGTAGGAAGGTGGGTAAGTACCTGAGGGTGCAGCTCATCCGCGAGGGGCTGCCGGCGCCGGACTTCGACATGCAGCCGTACTGGCTCTACCTCCTCGGCGCGACGAGGGACAAGACCAACCCGGGGCTGACGAGGTACGACCCCGACGCGGGGCGCTACGCCATCGACATGGACTTCGCGCGGTCGCCCCACCCCTTCACCCAGCCCTACTACCTGAGGGTCGAGTACCCCTCTAGGAAGGAGGTGGCGGAGGCTGGGGACGCCGAGGCCCTGGCCAGCTACGGCGCGCCCGTGACGGTCAGGGCGCGGTACGCGGCGTGGGAGGCCAGGGCCGACGCGCTCCTAGAGGCCCTGGGGAGGCTCCTCAGGCCCGTGGCGGGGGCGGCGCGATGGTCGAGCTGGTAGGACCGGTAAGCGAGAAGCAGCTGAGGGACGCCCTCGGGGACGGCCTCAGGACGTACCTGTACAGCAGCGCGGAGGGCAGGTCAGCGGCGGAGCTGCTGAGGGAGATCAGGAGCGCCCTGGGCAGCGTGGGCGGCACGGTAGCCGTGAGCAACCTACCCACGGACTTCCCAGACACCGTAACGCATTCCTGGCTCGGCTCGGTCCACAGCAGACTACACGACGTGAGAGGGACAGTCACTGTCCCCGGGGTAGCTACGGAAGCGACCCTAGGCTCGATCCACGACCGGCTGCACGACATCAGGGGCACTGTCGAGGTGCCGGGCGTAGCTACGGAGGTCACCCTCGGCTCCATCCTCACTAAACTCAACGACATCAAGGGGTCAGTCAGCGTCCTGAACTTCCCAACCGAGTACCCAGACTCTATTGCCCACTCATGGCTGGGCTCCATATATGATAGAATCCACGACGTCAAGGGAACTGTGGAGGTTCCAGGCGTCGCTACTGAGGCATCCCTAGGGAGCATCTACAGTAGGCTTCACGACATCAAGGGAACTGTGGAGGTGCCAGGAGTTGCTTCTGAAGCCACCCTAGGCTCCGTCCTCGCCAAGCTGGACAACGTCAGGGGTAGCATAGCGGTAACGAACCTCCCCACAGAGTACCCAGACACCGTGGCCCAAGCCTGGCTAGGGAGCATACACAACAAGCTGAGCGACATCGGTGGCTCAGTAGCCATCACAAACCTGCCAACAGACTACCCCGATGCCACAACCCATTCCTGGTTAGGAAGCGTCTACAACAGGTTGCAAGACATAAAGGGATCGGTGGAGGTAACCAACATTCCTACGGACTACTTGAGAGAAGGAGGTTCTGTGAACATCGCCAACCTACCAGCAGAGTACCCAGACACCATTGCCCACGAGTGGCTTGGATCAATACACGCTAGACTATATGATGTTAAAGGATCCATCAACGTGGTTAACTTCCCAACCGAGTACCCAGATACTATTACACACACTTGGCTGGGGTCAGTCTATAGCAGACTGCATGATGTAAAGGGGACGATACTAGTAGACAACATACCCACAGACTACTTGAGAGAATCAGG
>QMWY01000113.1 GCA_003661865.1 Thermoprotei archaeon | reverse complement strand
GGATCCTCGCCCGTACCTATCGTGAACATCGACACCCTGAAGTGCTTGAGGTCGAAGGACACATGCTTAAACTCCATGTCCTCCGGAACCGGAACCGTCACCTCAACCTCGACCTCCTCCCTCTCCTCCATCAGGCGCGTCAGCACGAACCTAGATATCCTCGCGGCCAGCTCGTTGAGGCTACCTATCGCGTCCCCGACCTCCTTTGCGCTTGAGAACGCCGCGTCAACTACCCCGAGCACGGCCGATATCAGGCTAACGATGCCGTTTTTACCGTCCACCGGTACCACCAAAAACGGCGGCTCAGACTTCCCCAGTAAGGTCGAGGTACTTGCCGAATACTTCGTCGGGAACTTCAAGACCTTTTTCATCCCAGTAGTCGGGTTCGTCGTACATGGATCGGATTATGCTTTCGACACCTTTCGCCACGGCCTCCGTGAAGGGCGGTATCACGACCCCCCGAGGGGGGTATATCCGCCCCCATCCGTATGGAATGCATCGAATGTCTGCCACCCAGTCCCCATTACACGCGATCACTAGGTCATTCTCCTCGTCAAAGCCCTCGACCCTGATCTTGCTCAGATCGCCCTTCACGCCGAGTTCTTTTAGCTTCTCGATGATGGCAGGAGTGAGCACTTCGCCAAGCTTTTCGGCGAACATCTCCGCATAATAGTTAACATCATCGGTAATTATCGTGATGGCGTAATCACCAATTGTGATGCCTAAAGTGTCATAGTACCATAGTACATATAACTCATTATTTGTCTTCACGTAGATGTCTAATATCTTTCTAAATTCTTTATCCAACTTTTCGCGTTCAGCATCGGGGTTCTTTATTTTTATTCCGACATCCATACCAGATTTCATCCCCATCACCAAAAAGGGTTGCACGTGCGTACCTTAAAGCTTCATCTTCGACGCAACCTCGTTAGGCATGCCCAGTAGCCTGTCGACTATGCCCGTGCTCACCCACACGAACCTCCTCACCCTCCCGTCGCTCCTTATAGGGTGTCGCCTGGCCTTGTCTAGGTCGAATATGTGGCCGTCCGTAAGCACTACTATGTTGAACCTGCCCCTCTCGGATCGCAGTATCCTCATGCACTCGTCGAGGAACGGCACTATGCACGTGCCCCCGTAGCCGACCCTCTTCCCCAGCCCCTTGACCGCCCTCAGCACGGACGCCATGCCCGCGACCCTATCGACGTGCACCACCTTCTTGACCTCCGCGTCCCACAGGACGAAGTAGGCGTTTATGAACGTGCCGAATGGCATGTCGCTCAGTATGTTTATCACCTCGCCGACGAACCTCCTGTACTCCTCATCCCGTATGGAGCCGCTCGTGTCTATGCCCACTATCAGGTTCACGACCTTCCTGTAGCTGGCCGACGGCATCCTGTACCCCGCCACGAACATCGGCTTCGAGACCCTAGAGTAGCTGAGCTCCGAGTTGCCCAGCCCAAGCAGGGTGCTCCTCAGAACCCTCCTCCAGTCCAGAACCTTCTCGCCCCTGACCCAGCCGAGCATCCTCTCCACCCAGGCCGGTACGTTGCCCGCGCTCCTGCACAGCGACTCTGCCATCCTAGCCAGATCCTCAAGCTTCCTCCTCACCTCCTCGGCCGACGCCCCCGCACCGCGTACGCCGGAGGGCATGCCGCTACCTGCGCCCTCGCCGCCTTGCCGTCGCCCGCCCTTGCCGGAGCGCCCCGCCCAAGTAACGTGAACGTCGAAACCGGCGCTCCACCCGCTACCGCCCTCCCCCCTGAACCCGCACGGTAGCAGCTGCCTGTTCTCGGCATAGAGCCTCAGCAGCTCTATGAACACGGACTCGGGGGACTCGTTCGTGAAGTCGATTCTCCTCCCCACGGCCGCCTCAAGCTTGTCCACCGTGAACAGCGCCCGCTTCGACCTGCGGTACGGCCCGGACAGGCTCCTGACTATGCCGATGACGTGCTCCTCGGTCACCCAGTTCACGTACGCGTCCGTAACGTAGTTCCACAGGTTGCTCGCCTCCATCTTCGATATCCCCGCCTTCGAGCAGAACCCCTCGACCCTCTCCCACATGTCCTCGAACCGTATCAGGTGGCCGTGCGCCAAGTGGAGGCACTCGTGCACCAGGGTGAGCACCACGTCCTCGGTACTAAGATCCTTGTCCACGCCTATCACCATGTCAGGAGTGACGTAGCCCTTGGCGCCCATGAGCCTGAGGTTCTCCTCGCCCCTCACCTCCGACGCCGTCAGGAACGGGTAGAGGAACGGCAGCTTCGAGAAGAACAGGGTCTTGGCGGCACTAACCTTCTCCTCGAACGAGAGCAGGCCCACGCCTACCACCAAAAACAGCTATCCATCCTCGACATACACGGTATCGAGCTCGCACACATACCCGCACCTCGGGCACTTAAGGTATATGTCCACGTGCGACGGGATGCCGGACTCCACGTGCACGCCGCCTATGACGAACTCCTCGCAGTAGAACTCCTCCAGCGCGCCCTCGTAACCGCACGGGCACCTGACCACGAAACCGGACTTCCTGATGTCGCCCAAGCCGACCACCAAAAAAGATAACCGCGGGGACGCATAAAAGCTGGGGGCCCAAGAAATCGCCGCTACTTTACCAGCGCGCTGACCTCTAGGTTTATCTCGGCCGACTTGAAGAGCACGTCCGAGAAGAACTTGTCCCTCGTCTTCCAGTACCCGAGCGTATCTACCAGCTCCGTCTTCGAGTCGCCTGGTATCATGGCCGTCATCATGAGCAGCATCTCGTGCGCCGGTATCTCCCGCGATACCGGCTTGGACGCCTTCAGGAACCTGACCACCTTGCCGAACTCCCTGTCCCTCTCGCGCCTGGGGAGCCCGAGTATGGATCTGATGAAGTCGGACACGGCGAATACCGCTATGTACGTCAGCCCGATCCTCTTCTCCCTAGGCTTGGATGAGACCTCCGAGAAGAACCTCTCTGGGTCGTCGAGCACCACGTTCGGGTCTCCCAGCTCCCTGTACAGCTCTAGGAAGGCCCTGAACTCCATGGCGACGGGCATTCCGACGGCAGAGGCCACGAGCAGGGTCAGGAGGTCTATGGTGTCCTCCCTGGTCGGCACCCCCCTTATGAGCTCTGAGGCCATGTGCCACGACCTGGGCGTAGGGACGGCCACGTACCTGTCCCTGTCGGACTCGGTGACCACCTCCCTCAGCTTTGCGCCCCTGTGCATCTCGTGGAACGCGACTATCCTCGGGTCTATCCTCATGCCGGACAGGCCGTGCTTCGCAGACGACACGGCGAGGGAGACGTACTCGCCCACCCGCCCGTCAGACCCGCCTAGGGCCCACTCCCTCCAGTCCCCATAGTCGCTGTCCACGTACAGGTGGCAGAAGCGGTTCAGGAAGGGTAGCGACAGCTCCTGCTGGACGTCGCTACTGTACTCGGGCGGGTTCACGGCGGCTAGGAACGCGGACTTCCTAGCGCACTTCACCCCTCCCAGCACCCCGCTGTTCACCGCCTCCCTGAGCGTAGTCCACTGGAACGACAGGGAGCAGTTGAGCTCGTCTAGGAAGAGGACGAAGTAGACGTCTGGACCGGCCCCCTCGGGAACCCACCACCACGGCAGGGCCCACTCCGTGACCTTGGCGCCGGCCACCTCCCTCACGTCGGGCATTCCCTTGGTCTCGCTCGGGTCTAGGCCCGAGGCCATCAGGGTGTTCAGGTGCAACCTCCTCCCGTCTACCTCCCAGTACCTAGTGTTGTGCTACGCCTTGATCCCCAGCTCATCCGCGACCTCCTCGCATATTCGTTTGACTATCTCGGTCTTCCCCTCCCCGAAGTAGCCGTGCACCATGAGCGGAGTCCTCCTCTCGCGACCGTAGAACGACTTGACTATGTAGAACGGCAGCAAACGCTTGAGATCCTGGGTGGTTATCCTAGGGATGTTCTTGTACGTGTCGCCAAGCCTGAACCCCATCCCAGACACCAAAACCCTAGCCCTCCAGCTCCCCCCTGAGCACCTCGTTGCATATGCGCTTTACCGGATCCTGGTACTCCTCGGGCTCGACCAGCACCGGGTCGCCAAGCGTCGGGGAATCCGTGCGTCTCAGCACCTCCCAGAGGCTTGGTAGCTTCCTCCTGAGCGCGGAGGATATGGATCTCCAGTAGGACTCCATCAGCGACCTGTCGCTCTCGTCGAACTCCCTGCTTATTATCGTCCTCTGCGCAGTATAGTCTAGGAACTCGTCGTACACCGACCTTATCCTTATCCCGTAGCCAGACAGCTCCCTGAACAGCCTGGCAGACAGGCTTACGCTGTTGAGCACCGACACGGTTATTAGCACCTTCCCCGAGTACCTGGACACCTCTATGCTGACGTTCCCTAGGTTTATCACGCGCATGGCTACCGCAAAACATGTTGCTGGCCGCTACGTTTATCGGTATCGCTCCCAAAATAAAAGCGACTTGGTTGTCCGCCGCGCGGACGGCGCCCTAGCAGTAGATCATGATGCCCCCCTAGCCGTAGAACATGACCGTCCACTTCCTTCATTCATTCACCATCTGGGAACTTGACCGACATCTCCTTAACGTACTCGAACACCTCATCGTCCGATGCCTTCGGCGGGAACACGACTATTCGTGACAGGCCCTCGGAGTCCGCTATGACGACAACCCTAGACGTGCTGGTGTCGGCAAGCATCACGTTAACCTCGCCGCCGAACTCATACGATCCCCTGCGCATGACCACCTTCTTAGGCTTGACTAGGTTTAAGATGTCGTCGACCGTTACCTTCTCCTCCTCATCCTTGTTTAGATGCATGAGGCTGGTTATGTCCACCGGCTTGGCCGGTATGAGGGCGTCGGCCAGCATCATTAGCAGGTACTTGCTCGTGTCAACTAGCTCGCCCCTCAGCATGTATATCTTCTGTTGCATGGCCTCCCTCTCGATCAGGGCCTTTTTGACCGAGGCTAGGAACCCCAT
>QMWY01000112.1 GCA_003661865.1 Thermoprotei archaeon | reverse complement strand
TTCTAGAGGCTATCTACGACGACGATCCCGAGAGGCTGAAGAAGGCTGCGGAGACCTATAGGCCTAGGAAGGTCTACGACTCCTTCGAGAAGCTGCTGGAGGATAGGGAAATCGACGCCGCGATCGTGGCTTCGGAGAACGCCAAGCATGCCAGGTTCGCCATACCGCTCATGGAGAGCGGGAGGCACGTGATCGTGGAGAAGCCCATAGCGACTACGTACCGCGACGCTAAGGAGATGGTTGATACCGCTAGGAGGAGGGGGGTGAAGCTCCAGGTAGCATTCGTCATGAGGTACCACGACGCATCGGTGGAGATCAAGAACAGGATCGGGGCCCTAGGCAGGATACGGTACATAACAGCCACGAACCACGGTAGGTGCCCATTCAGCTGGTTCGTAGACCCGGAGCTCGCCGGGGGAGGAGCGATGATGGATCACATAGTGCACGTGGCCGACCTGATAAGGTGGTACACGGGCAAGGAGTTCGAAGAGGTAATGGCTTTCGTTGGGAGGAACATATACCCCGAGCTCAAGGTGGAGGACAACGCCCTGCTGATAGCGAGGCTAAACGACGGCACCCCCGTATCTATAGACTGCAGCTGGTCACGCCCCAAGACCTGGCCTATATGGGGAGACGTCTACATGCACATAGTCGGTGAGAAGGGGGCGCTGATACTAAACGCCTTCAACCAGAACATATCCCTAGCGAACCCCGACGGCTTCACATGGTACTACTTCGGACCAGACGCGGATCTCAACATGGTCGAGGACTTCGTGGACTGCATAGAGAAGGATAGGGAGCCGCGCGCAACGGGCGAAGATGGGCTCAGGGCCCTAGAGGTCGTGCTAGCAGCTTACCGCTCCTGGAGAGAGGGTAGACCCGTAAAGGTATCGGATATCCGCAGCTAAGCCCTTGAGATAAACGCCCTTTTTCACCCTGTACTCTTCCCCAAATCCATGACCAGAGGCTGGACGGGGTAGCCATCTCCATGCCTTCAAGGCTTTTCAGATCCTCGAACAGTATGAGCGGAGCCCTAGCTGCTTTTTAGGACTATAGGCGACGCTATGATCGGTGGCGTAGATGGGTAGGTTGTTACTACCCGTAGCACTCCTAGTGATTATCACGGCTATGGCGCTCAGCACAGCTGTTACAGCAGATGCTACCTGGGTACCATCAAAGCCCCAGGGGGTTTTCGAGGTGCATAGCTATGGAAACGGCGTTCTCACCCTAAGGATAACCTTGTTCTTTAAGCATGCAGGGTTCAACGTTACGTGGAGGGGTGCTGAGATTAGAGGTAGTGAGATCAGGATCTACGTAGATGTGTACGAATGGACAGGTGCAACGGCCCCGGTGCTGATGAATAAGAGCAGGGTATTTCACCTTAGAGTGAGGCCGGGGATCTATAGGCTTGTGCTAATGGTTAACGGAGAGCCCCAGGACCTAGGCCCTCTATATGTAGGTGTAGAACCCCCAGCTACGGTGACGCCAGCTACAGTTACTGTAACGAAAACGTTGGGAAAACCTACAATGCTTACCGTAACCACAACTAAGCTATCAACCGTTACAAGCGCCTACACGATCACGGTTACGCATGGTGTAGAAGCCGGAGGCGTTGCCCAAGGAGCTATTGGTGCTATAGCGCTGATCGTCGTGGGGCTCCTAGCTTTGCCTATAACAGCTCTAGTCCTAGCAGAGGTGTTGAGGCGCTAGGGAAAACATTGTTTTGGATAGAAGGAGCTACTCTCTGGCTAGTCCTCTATCACTAGGTCATCGAGCTCCTCCGGGTACTCGGTAAGCTTCTCGAATCCGTCCTCGATTATGAGTATGGTATCGGAGTGTCTGAACCCCCCTAGCTTCGGTACGTAGATCCCGGGCTCTACAGACATCACCATGCCGGGCCTGAGCACCCTATCGTCGCCTATGTCGAAGAACGGTGCTTCGTGCACCTCTAGCCCGATCCCATGCCCTGTGTGGTGGCGCCAGTACTGCCATATACCCTTCTCCTTGAAGAACCTCCTAACTGCCCTATCAACATCGCTACAGCGGGCACCGGGCCTGATGTTCTCAAACGCCACCCTCCTCACCTCCAGCATCAGGCTGAAGAACCTCCTCTGCTCATCGCTGGGCCTCCCAACGATCATCGTGCGCTCGAGCTCAACACCGTACCCAGCTATACGGGCGCTGGCCCCCGTCACCAGGACCTGCCCCCTCTTGATAACGGCGTGTATCGATAGGGAGTGGGGGTAGTAGCTATGGGGCCCGACCTGCCCCCGGAACCCTGCTAGGGCCCTCAGGTTCCTCCACCCCGGCAAAGCCCTTATCATCGCTAGGGTGGCCTCCGCACTTGCCGCTAGCGCAACCTCATCCTCGTACCTTCCCGGGGCTGTGTACTCCTGCAGAAGCCTATGCGCAAGCACGGTCCACCTAGCGCTCTCCCTAAGGATCCTCACCTCCTCATCGCTCTTTACCATCCTGAGCTCCTCCACCAGGTCGCGGGCGTAGACGTACCTAGCGTTCTTGAAGACCTCGCTCAGCCTAGGCCCCCTGTACCCCATCACATGGCCGTAGCCGTCGGTGTCGTAGCCAATAACCTTCCCCTCAAGCCCAAGCCTCCTAAGAACATCGGCCAGGACCTCCATGGGGTGCCTCTCATCGGGGTACTCCCTGTAGTACTCAACCCTATCCACGTAGGCGTATCTAGCAACATGATCAGCCTCTAGGAGGGGGCAGAACACCGTTAGCTCGCCATCGCCCTTGAGGATCACGGCGAAGGGCCTCTCCGTAGCTATGTACTCGAACCCCGTGAGGTAGGTGATGTTCGCCGGGGTTGCTATGTACAGCGCATCGATACCCCTCTTCTCCATAGCCTCTAAGAGGAGCCTCCTACGCCTATCAAGCTCCCTTCGCGAGATCCCCGGCACGCAAACCACCGATCGGAGATGCACACCATGTGCAAATAAGGGTTGGAGCCCCCAGCACCTGTAGTACCGATGCACGAGACTCCCCAACAGGTACAAGCGTACTTATACCTCCGGGTGCCGGGTATAGTACGCATCAGTACTTCATGAATGCTTATATCCAATAGCTACGCGGGTCTGTACGAAGGGTGGTTACAAGCTATGGATGTGCGTATAAAGAGAGGTCTATTCCTAGTCCTCCTCGTAACGCTACTGCTATCAACAATCCTCAGCTCTGTAGGCGCATACGCAGCTATGAAGGTCATAAGGACCAAGGAGCTGAGGTTCGAGTTCTGGTCTCTACCCTGGTTCCCCCAGTCCGATAAGGCTGCCGAGGTCATTGCCAAGCAGCTCGAGAGTGTCGGTATAAAGCTGGAGCTTAGGCGCCTAGAATCCTCGGTTATGTACCCCAGGATAGAGAACTTCCAGTTCCAGGCCTACGCCCTAGCAACATCCCAGTCCCCAAACCCCATGGGGATGGCCGATAGCTTCCACAGCAAGTACTGCAAGCCCGGCATAGGCTCCTTCTGGTGCCACGCGGACCCCGAGGTCGATAAGCTGATCGAGGGGGCCCGCGTCACCATGGACAGGGCTAAGCTGAGTGATATCCTGTGGAGGCTCCAAGAGAAGCTGGCCTACGAATCAGGCTTCATACCCATCTACCTGACCCAGTCAGTCAAGGTGATCAGGGCCGAGTGGAAGAACTACACAGTTATGAGTGGGGGGCTTGTTGAGGCCTACGACATATGGTCCATGCTCTACATGTACAAGAGCGAGAAGCCCGAGGAGAACGTGTTCAGAATAGCATTTCCATCCGATATACTGACCCTCAACCCCTTCATGGCCGTTGACCTCAGGTCCCTATGGATAATAAACCTGGTGTACGACCCGCTGCTCCGCCTAGATAAGAACCTCAAGGTGGTTCCGTGGCTAGCAACATCGTGGGAGGTGAGCCCCGATGGAAAGGTGTGGACCTTCAAGCTGAGGAGGGGTGTTAAGTGGCACGATGGCAAGCCCTTCACGGCTGACGACGTCGTGTTCACCTTTATAGAGGGTATGAAGCAGGAGACATCTAGGTTCATAGGGCTCAAGGACATCATCGACCGGGTCGAGAAGGTGGATGACTACACCGTTAGGTTTGTGCTGAAGAAGCCCTACGCCTTCTTCCTCGTAGACCTCGCATCGGGCTACTACTACATAGTCCCCAAGCACCTGGTCGAGGGTAAGGATCTGAAGAAGTGGGCGAACGAATACCCGATCGGTACAGGGCCCTTCAGGTTCGTTAAGAGGGTTGTTGGTGAGTACATAGTCCTTGAGAAGAACCCCGATTTCTGGATCAAGGGGGTTCCGAAGATAACCAAGGTGATAATGAAGGTTATCCCCGATGCCCAGAGCAGGTTCCTAGCGATAAAGACGGGGGAGGTTGATACCGAGAGGTACGATACGGCGATAACCCTTGTGAAGCAGGCTGAGAAGGATCCGAACCTAAGGGTTGTTAGGGCACCAGGGCTCTGGCTCGTATACATAGCGTTCAACACCTACAACTTCTTCTACGACCCCAAGGTCTTCGAGGCGATACAGTACGCTATCAACCGCACCGAGGTTATCGAGAAGGCGAACAGTGGGTACGGCTACCCGATATACACGATACTCAACAGGTACTGGCATGGAGACCTCGCAATCCCGCTGAAGTTCGAGTACAACCCAGAGAAGGCGAAGAAGATACTGGAGGAGGCAGGATGGGTGGATATCGATGGTGATGGTGTTAGGGAGTACGTAGGGCCAACGCTAACCCCGAGAACCACAACTCCTACAACCCCGAGAACAACCCCTAAGACCACGACGCCCGCGCCTATCGCTAGAGGGGCTACGGTCACCAAGACTGTGTTCGTAACCGTGGGCAGAACCGTGGTGACCACCGTTGAGAGGACCGTGACTGTAACAGCTGGAGCGCCAGGAGCGACTGTAACAACAACTGTAGTGAAGACCGAGACCAACTGGGGTGTTGCCGCGGGCATAGGGATAGTTCTGCTGATCGTGGGTATAGCGATAGGGTACGCGATAA
>QMWY01000111.1 GCA_003661865.1 Thermoprotei archaeon | reverse complement strand
CTCCGCCGGCGCTACTGGTAGATACGTAGACGTCTATCCCGACCTTCCCGCCCTGGTAGGGCATTATCATTCCCTGCCCATCGTCCCTGAGGATCTTGTGGCCCGTGAGCTCCTCAACCTCGACAACAGCGTTCCTAACCCCTATGGTGACGTCCTCGAATGGCTTCTCAACAGTTGTCGGGGCCTCACCCGTGGCTATGAGCCTCCACTCCCCATTGACCTTGCCGAAGAACCTAGCCTTCGTCGTGGTGCTCCCAACATCAGTAGCAAGTATGTACCGGACCTCGTTCTCGGGTAAAAGCTTGGGCAGCTGCACCACCCCGCCTCCTTATATTGGGCTCCGGCACACCCTTTAACAAGCGGCAATATAAGGGTAGTGCACTTCAATGGTAATCGGTTAAAAAGCCCGTATGCCTGCTGAGTATAAAAAAGCTTATATCTAGACAAAATGCTGATTTTAGCATTGATAGGGGGTATTTGCTTTGGTGTTCGTAGCTGGGAAGGGAGTCGCGTTCTCCCTGCTGCTAATACTGTTCGTACTGGGCTACTACTACATGAAGGCGGCCGAGCGGGGTAAGCGGTACCCGATCAGGAGGATCAGGGCCTTCGAGGCGATCGAGGAGGCTGTTGGGCGAGCTGTTGAGATGGGTAGGCCCATACACTTCACCTTCGGCTACGGAAACCTGTACAGCTCCGTAGCCCCCCAGTACGTCGCCGGCATAGCCGTGCTGTCCTATATTGCCCGGCTCGCGGGGAAGTACGGGGCTAGGCTCATAGCCACCTTCGGTGTTCCAGAGGCTATACCTATAGTAGAAGAGATAGTTAGGGAGGGATACAGGAGCGCTGGGAGGCCCGAGCTCTTCAAGCCCGAGGACAACGTTAGGTACCTCACCAACATGCAGTTCGCCTACGCATCCGCCGTCCAGGCCACGCTCATTAGAGAGAGGCCCGGCGCCAACATAATGGTTGGGCCATTCTACGCCGAGTCCCTGATCTTCGCCGAGACCGGTAGCTGGACTGGTGCCCTCCAGATCGCTGGGACCGCTAGGGAGACACAGATACCGTTCTTCGTCCTTGCGTGCGACTACGTCTTCATAGGCGAGGAGATCTTCGCGGCGGCAGCGCTGGCCTCTGGAGACCCCGCCATCATCGCCACAATCAGGTCCCAGGACATTGGGAAGCTCATAGCGCTGGCACTGATAGTAATTGGGTTGATACTACTACCCCTAGGTGTGAACCTAGGAAAGCTCCTGTTCATATGAGGTGGGAGCCGTGAGCGTGGTTGCGCGTAGATATGGGCCTCAGGCCGTGATCCTGATAATGATGCTGTTCCTGATAGTAACGTACTTCTTCGTCATGCCCAAGCCCGTTATGGACTTCGAGTCCAGCGTAATCAAGTGGGGCTCCGTAGCCGCCGGCTTCGCCATGATCGTGGGGGCTATAGACATCCTCAGGTACCACATAGTGTACCTAGTGAGAAGGACACCAGGGCAATGGTTTTACAGCCTAGTTCTCGTAGTATCGCTGCTCATAACAGCCGCAGCCGGTACCATAGGCATTGTCACGGGCGTAGGAACGACGTACGCACCCTTCGCATGGCTCTACAACAGCATCTACGTACCCGCTCAAGCCACCATCTACTCGATCCTGGTGTTCTACATAGCATCCGCGAGCTTCAGGGCGTTTAGGGTGAGGAACGCCCCAGCGCTACTGCTGCTGATAACGGGCCTCATAGTGATGTTCGGCAACACTTCGCTGGGCTACGTGATATGGCCAGGGTTCACACCGCTATCCGTATGGCTCAACAAGAATATCGTTGCAGCTGCTTTTAGGCCCATCATCATAGGTGCTGGCCTCGGAATCATAATCACGGGACTGAGAACGATCCTAGGTAGAGAGCTGTATAGGAGGGAGTAAGCCATGAGTGCGGCTGAGAAGATATATAATATACTCTCCACGAGGCAGCTGCTATACGTACTACTGATAATAATGGTGCTCATTCCTCTGCTCCACCCATTCGGAATACCGATAAGCATCTCCTCAAGGGTCAAGGCCGTCTATGAGTATATAGAGAAGCTCCCCGACCATCCGAAGGTGCTGATAGAGATCTACTACGAGCCAGCAGCAGCAACTGAGCTAGAGCCCGGGTTAGGTGCTATACTTAGGCACCTAGTGAAGAAGCACCCCAAGCTGGTGTTCGTATCGCTGATTGCCACTGGACCGATCATGTTCGAGAGTCTCAAGAGGTATGTACCCGATGTGTTCAAGCAGCTGAAGTACGGAGAGGACTACGTGTACCTCGGCTTCCTAACGGGTGGCGAGGCGGCCTGCGCCTCCCTAGCCAGGGGGATTAAGGAGTTCGTCCCTAAGGATAACTACGGCAACCCAACGGCCAACATGCCCATATTCAAGTACGCCGACAAGGCGAAGGACTTCGACCTAGTGATAATAGTGTCCTCTGGAACCGACGTGTTCGAGTGGTATGTTAGACAGTGGTACACACCCTACCACGTACCGCTACTATTCGTAGCTCTGAGCGTCATAGCACCATCTATAGAGCCCTTCGTCTCCGCAGGGCAGGCCATAGGCATGGTTGTTGGACAGAGGGGAGCTGCCGAGTACGAGTTACTGGTGGGCAAGCCCGGCTCCGCCATGGCCGCTATGGATGCCCAGAGCTTCGCCCACGGGCTCATAATAACGTTCATCATTTTGGGCAACATCTTCTACTGGATCATAAGGCTGCAGAAGAAACAGGCCCCCGCGAGGTGATGGGGATGGCGCTCTCGTACTGGGATATATTCGGTGTATGGATCGCCGCAGCGATAACGGTATGGCTATATAGCTTCGCGTTCAAGGACAACGTGCTGTACAAGTTCTCCGAGCACCTATTCCTAGGGGTCGCCGCGGGCTACTCATTCACCCTAGGCCTCGATGCCATCAGCAGGACAGGTATAACGCCCATAGTTACCCAGGGCCGTGTAGAGTACATAGTCCCGATAATCTTCGGCCTGCTGTTCTTCGGAAAGTACCTAGGGCGCTATGCCTGGATCGCTAGGTACGGCTCCATGTTCGTCCTAGGGGTAGGGCTGTCGATCGCTGTCCGCACAGCCCCTGAGGCGTTCATACTGAAGCAGGTGGCCGCATCGATCCTACCGCTCTACATACCTGGAGATCCGATCATGTCCATAACGCACATACTGATGGTGCTGATAATCATAGGGGGCATACTGTACTTTGTATTCACCTTCATACCAGGTGGCACTGAGCAGAGGCCCACCACTACCTACAAGGTCTACGACATACTGGTGAAGTTCGGCATCTACGGTATGATGGTGGGCTTCGGAGCCCTATTCGCAAGGACCGTTATGACCAGGGTCGCGTTCTTCATAGGGAGGCTGAGGTTCCTGATGGGCCCCGAGGCCATCGGCGCCACCGTAGTAGCGGTTATACTAGTGGCTATAGCGATAGGCTACGCCTACATGCAGGAACGTAAGGGAGGGGCGCAGGCAGCAGGCGCACAGACCGCAACGAGTTCGAGCTGATGTAGGCTCTTAACCAAACAGTTTTTCAAAACACATTACCTCTCCTTCCCATGCCAAGCATACACCCATCTCACATCACAACCGATCCACCATCCTTATTTCTCCGCTAAGCATAGATACACACCTCAGTCTAGGGTGTAGATACATGCCCATCCCAGAACACATAAAGGAGTACGTGGTTAAGCTACTCAAAGACATAGTATCCATACCGACAGTCAACCCGCCCGGAGAGCGCTACGGGGAGTGCGCACAGCTTCTTGAGAAGGAGCTTAGGTCCCTTGGCTTCGAGACCCAGCTCATCAGGATCCCCGAGGACTACCTAGATAGGTACTACCCATACGCACCGGCACACCATGGGCACCCGAGGTACATAGTCCTGGCTAGGCTTGGGAGCGGGAGTCCGATCCTGCACTTCAACGGGCACTACGACGTGGTTCCACCGGGTACTGGGTGGAGGTACGATCCGTTCAAACCTGTTGAGGAGGAGGGGAGGATCTACGGTAGGGGAACCACCGATATGAAGGGGGGCATAGCGGCAACCATAGCAGCATTCAGGATGCTTATAGAGGAGGGGTTCAGGCCCCGGGGGACCCTAGAGGCGGCGTTCGTACCTGATGAGGAGGCTGGGGGTGCCGGAACTAGGTACCTGGTCGAGAAGGGTTATGCAAAGCCAGACCACGTGGTGATAGGGGAGCCGACCACTAGCAGCAGCATAACGATTGGGCATAAGGGACTTGTGAGGGGGGTTGTAAGGGTCCTGGGCAAGCAGGTCCACGGAAGCGTTCCGTGGATGGGTGAGAACGCGTTCCTCAAGGCGGCGGCAATGGTCGTGGAGTTCATGAAGAGCTACGAGCCGCTGCTCAGGAGCAGGAGAACCAGCGCACCCGTGAAGTACCCGGAGGGGGTGTACCCAACGATAAACCTCGGGGGGTTAGCGGAGTCCACATCGAGGAAGGACAACATAGTCCCAGGGGAGTTCGTATTCAGCTTCGATAGGAGGGTGATCCCCGAGGAGGATCTAGACGCGGTTATCGAGGAGCTGAAGAGGCACCTAGACGACGCCGCTAAGAAGGTTGGGGCTAGGTACGAGGTTAAGGTGCTCAGCGCCGTACCCCCATCGCTAACCCCCATGGACTCCGAGATCGTGAAGGTTGCTAAGGGATGCGTAGAGGAGAGGCTCGGTATAGAGCCCAGTATACACATGACGCTGGGTAGGAACGACGCCGTGTTCTACGTCAGGATGGCGGGTAGCAGAGCCATAAACTACGGCCCCGGCGTCGAGGGGACGGCGCATACGCCAAACGAGTACACAACTGTTGAGGAGCTGGTGAGGGTTGTAGAGGTCTACGGATGTATAATCAGGAGGATCCTGGGGTAGAGAAACCCTTTTTCACCTCCCTTAGGAGCTCGGTTATCACGGGCTCTACCTCACTCCTCGCATCGAGGAGCTTCTCAACAACCCTATCCCCGTCAACCCGTACAAGCGATCCGTTGAGCACCGTTGGGGCCCCATCGACGAACACGTCGAT
>QMWY01000110.1 GCA_003661865.1 Thermoprotei archaeon | reverse complement strand
TATCGTGCCTCAGCAGGTGGTTACGGACTCGCTAAGCGCACTCCGCGATGATAGGGCGCGTAGGGAGGCTGAGGAGCTAGCGGAGTTTCTCAAGGATTCTAGGCTACCCGTGATAGTTGCGCCATCCAGGATGGCGCCGCTGGCTATACGTGCGAAGAACGAGTTCAACGAGAACTCCAAGCTCCCAGTGAAGGTGGAGGTGGCCCCCGAGCTCTTCCATAACGACATAGTTGGATGGGAGCTCAGGAGCTTCACCGATAAGGCCGTACTGTTCCTGACAGGGGATAGGGTTGAGGATGAGCTAACCCGGTTCTACGGCGATATCCTTAGGGACCTAGGCCACGATGTATACGAAGTTCCGCTGAGGGGCGGTAGCGTACTCTACAAGCTCCTCTACGGAACCCTCCTCGTAGGATTAGCGTCAGTGTACCTCGCTAGGGATAGGGGTGTAGATCCCTTAGAGACCAAGACCATTGCCCGCTACAAGGAGTTTCTAAAACGGCTCGGAGATATCCGCAGGTGGCACTAGGCTACGTTATGTAAGTGCTTTCACGCCCTGGCTTAGCCTCCCGCCTCTCTATACCCATCCTCTCCATATACCTGCGGTAGAGAGTGGCTGCCTCGCGCTCAATACTAGCCCCCTTCTCCAGCAGCTCATCTACCCCTACGCCCAGCCCGTGAACTCTTGATAGGAACTCTACTATAGCCGCCGAAGCCCTATAGTCTATGAGCTCGAGCTCCACTAGAACCCTCCAGGTCTCGCCAAGCATGCTCACAGCATCGATCCCGTGAAGCCTTGCCCAACCAACGATAACTCCATTCATACCAGTTATAGCTCCTTCACTAAGCCCCACAGCCCCACGCTCTATGTAGAACCTCGCAACATCACCATCGCTCCCAGCAACAAAAACCCTTCTACTCGACGAGGGACTGGTCATGTCTACAACGAATGCCGCTGCGGCTATTAACCTCTTGACGCCACGTTTGCTCAGCTCCTTGGCGATGATGTCGCTAAGCTCGTTCTGGTGGAAGTCGTTTAGGGGTTGCGCGTTGCTTGTGACGAGGACTAGGGGATTCCCATTTACATAGGAGTAGTACACGTCTATCCTCATGAGGTCCGCAACTCCTTCACCGCTAACTATGAGCTGGGCTGGGAAACCGTAGTGGTAGATCGACAGCATCCTCTTGGCATTGAGCTTCTCCACTAGGTACTCAACGGCAGTCTTGCCCACGAGTCCCATACCGGGAAAGCCCACCACTGCGATAGCCTCACGGAACCTCACGTCGTTGAAGACCCTTAGCCTTACACCTCCCACCATCTCCAGAACCTCGTCTGCTACCAGCTTAGGGTTCAACGTTAAAAATTCCTGATCACGCTACTGCCCAGGAGACCAGATATATACCTTGCAAATACTACCGGGAGACCCAATGGTTTACGTGTGCCCGCGCTGCAAACGTGTCTTTAGAAGCCACAGGGCCTACATACTCCACATACTCATAGGCCATGGAAAAGCCACGGGAACAACTCTTAGGAAAAGGCGTGTGAGACGAAGCCGCAGAAGAAGGAAGTAAAGCTAAAAACCGCTGCTTTTACCGATTTTATGATGGGGCCCGTAGCTCAGCCCGGCAGAGCGCCCGGCTCATAACCGGGTGGTCGGGGGTTCAAATCCCCCCGGGCCCACCAAAGAATCAAGGGTTCTCAACGTTTCTCAACACCGGGTTTAGAAGAATATTCGCCCCTGCAAAGAAGCAAGGCTGCCCTATCTTTACGTAGCTCCATAGAACAGTTAGTAGCAGGTTAAACCACCTAGTCGATACTGCGTGGGTTATGATGGTGCTTGCCTATTCTAATCTATTCTAGCAGGAGGGGCAGGGAGACGCGGCGAGTAGCTGGTGAGCAGCATGACGCTACAGCTTTTAGGAGCAGGTGTTGAAGATCCTTAATGGCTTAAGGATGCTGCGCTGTGAGGATGTGGACGTCCTGCCGGTCAGCTGATGCATGATGAGAGAGGTCGCGGACCGAAGCCCCTTCTAAGAGCAGTGCCCAGGGGGTTATCACTGGGCTCAGTATAGGTCACGCTCATCACGCTTACTCAGAACCGGTCCACCTCATCACCTCCGTACCCATACTGCTTTTCTACATCTGCAGGCTTACGAACTCTGTGGTGCGGTACTTGAGGTCTAGGATGGCGTTCCTACTAGCAGTTCTTATCACACCATCCCTAGTGGCTCTGTTAGCTGCATTCATCTACGGTGATGTATCTGAGGTGCGCAGCATCTACGTAATGGGGATCATAGCCGTTGTTGTCCTAGCCTTAGGAGCAGCGTTGGTGGAGGATAGACCTGGGCCAACTCTTCTACTAACATCGCTTCTCTACGCTATTGGGAGCCTAGGGCTATGGCTAGAGGCTAGGGACATCCCAAGCTGCGCCTCTAGGATATGGGCCCCCTTTGTATACGTAGATGTCGCCACCTGTACAGCCACTCCGCATACCTCGGTATCGATCTCCATACCGCAGATCCTGATAGCCTTCGCACTCTACAAGACGTACTGGCTACTCCACCGAGGCGTAGAGACAGGGAAGAATGCTGAGAAGCCGTACACCCTTAATAAACCCGGTGACGACCCTACCAGCGATGTCGAATACCAACCGGGCTCTCGATAGCACCACCGCATCACTTGAGGCGATTACGTAGCTCGAAGCGAGCTCGCCAAGCACGCTATCGACTCTACGGGCGAGTACAGGCCTAACAACAACCCTACCTCTGCACAACCTCCCGATCTCATCCGCTATCATATGCGCATGTACAGCACTGTGGCTAACTGCCGCATCCAAAACAACTACGACCTCCCTAGGAGATAGCGACCTGATGTACATACCCATCTCTCTAGCGGCCCTCCTTAAGACCCCCTCTTCTCCACGCCTAACCTTAGACCCCCTCAGGTCGCGTACAAAGCCATCGTCGCATAGGAGCACCTGGTCCCCACTAATCGCCGTTATAATGGTTAGCAGAGCGTTGTACCCATCAATGGCGATCCCCCCGCCGGTAATGTAGTTTGCAGGCACGTGCTTCTGCATAACCTCGGATGAGAAGTGGCCATCATGGACACATCTGTAGAGGAGGAGCCTCTCCCTACGGCTAAGCATGTACCTCCTCGTTACGATCTCCAGCGACAGCGTCTGGGGATAGCCGTGGTCGAGTAGCCACCTGTAGTCGTGAACTGCTAGGCATAGCCTTCTCTCCAGCACGCAATACCCTTTCAGACCTGCTACGCCAGTACTAAATAGTTAGCTGCGGAACAGCGGTTCAAAGAACACCGTAACCCTAATCCTTAGGCTCGTACCATCAGTAGGCCTTAGTACAAGCGCGCCTACACCCTTAGCAACGATCACCCGATACACAGCGACCCTCCCGTTGCTGTTGAGTGGAGGTACTATTACCCTTGAGCCATTGACGCCCCCCATAACGAGCTCAACCCTAAGCCCAGCCGTCGTTGATGAGTAGCTGAGGGACTCGATGCGCACCTCCAACTCACCTATGCAGGGCAGATTTAATGGTATTACATACACGTCGTTAGCCTCTACCACCACCTCGCCGAGGTAGACCTTCTGGGATACGCATAGACCCTTCCCACCAACGGTTACGACAGTTGTGACCGTAACGGCCACGCCACCTCCGCTCGTAAACACCTTCATTAGCCCGCCTCCCACAACACTCCCTATTAGGAAGAATAGGAGTAGCGCAAGCATGGGCCTATCCTCAACGAAATCTATGAGGCTCAGGATCATCTCAGCCCATATGGGTAGAGGCTGTAAATAAGGTGATGAGAGGGCTACCAGCGCTGACCCCACGGGGGATGAGCGCGGAACCACCTCTGAGGATATCCAATCCCGGTGCTTAGTCAGGTTTAGGGTTCGAGGCACCGTTAGCTGGATTACAGATGCTCTTGATAAACATTCTGTAGAGGGTCTCGGATGCTGTTAGGAAATCTACCTCACCTCTCAAACACTTGTTTATTACCTCTAACGCGATGCTCCCCCTTGTAAATCTCGCGAACTCCTCTCTCAGCATCACCTGGGCAATGCCCGTAACCTCTGCAATTCTTCTACGCCTTCTCCTATCGCTAAGCAACCCGCTCCTACTCGAGTGCTCAATAAACGAGTCTATAGCTTCTATGAGCTTCTCAACCCCCTTTCCGTTTATGCTATTGGTCATGATCACGGGGGGCCTCCAGCCGCGCCTCTCAACATCCTCGATAGCCATCCTAAGCTGCATGTAGAGTATCTGCGCTTGTGGAAGGTCGGACTTATTAACCACGTAAATGTCCCCGATCTCCATTATCCCCGCCTTCAGCGCTTGGATATCGTCACCCGTAAGGGGCTGCAGCACCACTACAACAACATCTACGAAGTCCATTATCTTCACATTGACCTGGCCCGCGCCCGGATGCTCTATTATCACATAGCTGTAGCCTAGGGATGATAGGAACTCCATAGCCAGCACGGCTTTCCAGGGGATGCTCTCCTCGGGAGGCGTGCTCATGCTCCTAAAGAACGTGCCCTCGTCGAGTGTCCTGACCCTTACCCTATTGCCCAGGAACGCACCGCCGCTGTAGGGACTGGCGGGGTCTACAGCTATAACGGCTACGGTGTCCCCCCTCGCACGCAGAGCCCTTATCATATGGTTAATCAGGCTACTCTTACCCACACCCGGGGAACCTGTTATCCCTATAACTACAGAATCGCCACCCCGGAAGATCTTGGGGAAGTAGCTGCGCAGGGCCCATGGGTCCTCCTCTATGGCCGTGATTACCTTAGATATGGCCACTCTATCACCCTTAAACGCCTCCTCAACAACACCTCCTAGATCTTCTGCTGGTACCATAGCACGCTCTCCACCATAGAAATCAATGCATAACTTAAAAAGCTAAGAGGGAAATGATCAAGGGGGCTAAAGCATGTCTGCGGTAACGCCCCCCCGTCTAGGTGGGCGTAGACCAAAGGTTCTTGTGGCGAAGCTCGGGCTCGACGGCCATGACAGGGGGGCTAAGGTAGTTGCTAGGGCGCTTAAGGATGCGGGATTCGAGGT